>PWNM01000054.1 GCA_003557825.1 Candidatus Hydrogenedentota bacterium
CCATCACCGCATAGACTTCTGCCAGTCCCCGGTACCCAACAATATTGGCGGAATCTCGCTCGATGGCCCTGTTCAAAAGATCGATGATGAGGCCTTCATGCTCGTTACGCACTCCGGCAATGCTTGCCGTATCAAATAGCATGAGGGCCGAAGAGACCAAGGCTTCTGCGGTCGATGTATCTTGCGCAAGCAGCATCTGGGCCTGCGAGATTTGCTCATCCAACGACATAGAACCGCCTGTTTCCTGTCGCAAAAGAGCTTGCGCTCGTTCATCGGTGGGATTTTGCGAAACATACGATTCGAGGAGATTTCGACCCCGTGTAGTATTGCCGGCGGTAAGATGCGCTAGCGCAAGATAGAATCGTGCGGGCGTAAATCCCGGCCGAAGCTCCGACACCGTGGTCAAAATCTGTGCGGCCTCTTCGGCATCGCCCCGAGCAAGCATTTCACGCGCTTCCATATAATCCACAATGGGACGTTGACCGGGGTTAATACGAGCATAGCGTTCCCGTGTTTCAGCAGCATCATCATAGAGTCCCATTCCAATCTGAAGCTCTACCAATGCCATAAGGATCTCGGGATTATCGGCCTCGAATATCGGATCAACCCCCGAAAGCAACTCGAGGGCCCGCTCGTTCTGTCCGAGGCGGCTATAGACATGGGCCAACAAGGTATAGTTTTGCGGGCTTTCCGGATCAATTTCGAGGGCTCGCTCTCCATATTCCAATGCTATATTGTACTGCTGAGTAGCCACACCGTATTGGGCCTGCATTTGCAGTACAAATGGGTGTTCCGGGTCCAAAGCTAACCCCTCCGAAAGCTCCGCTTCCATGGCATCCCAGTTTCGCTGTGCTGCAAAAAAATAGGCACGAGCCGCTCGAACGCCGGCATCAGATGGGTTTTGCTCGAGCACATCATCAAGCACTCGAGCTGCGCGCGTGGTTTCATCTCGGTCACGGAGTAGGTCGATGAGTTCACGCAGCATCTGCGCGTCGGTTACCCCATCTTGAATAAGAGCCATGTACTCATCGACAGCCTCGGCTCCACGACCCGCACCTGCCAAGGCCCGCGCCAACAGCTTACGAAGTCGTTCGTCTCCCGGCCGCCGTTGTAAATATTCGCGCGCGTAGTATTCGACCGTAGGCCATGAACGTTGCTTGACATAGAGGTTAAGGAGTTCATCCTCGATCTCCATTCTGTCGGGTGCATGGCGAAGGATTTGGTGATAGGCAGTCGCAGCCCGCTGCAAGGAAGAACGGCGTCCATCAACAATCTGCAGATTCGCAAAGGCGAAGTTTTCAAGCGCCTCGATATCATCTCCGCGACGCGGAAGGTACCACTGATACCGACTCCGGGCCTCTTGCCAATCGCCTTGCTCAAAAGCTTCGTTCGCTTCAGCAAGCCACTGCTCGGTTTGCCGCTCTCGATACGCCAAATAGCCTAGAGCAGCTCCCCCCAACGCCAAGGCTCCGACCACGAAGAGAACCACAAGGGATATGATGATGATCTTACCACGGGACATTGACACGGCATCCTCTCTTTTCAAATGACTCCGCTTCGGGTAGCTCGGCCGATTTCACTATGCCTGTTCGCTGCATAAAGAAACATACAGTCAGCATTTGTGAGTTCAGAAAAACCTGCATATTTTCAACCAATGCGATCACTGCTCGAGCAGTCGCTCCGTCTGTAATACCGCTAGAGTTGACCCTCGTCGTACTGGTATCTTGTCCGTCATATCACTAGTTGCTTTCACAGGGCCCTCGGAACACAACGATCCCATCAGGCACGATCCGACCGGGTGCGATCCTCTTCTGGCGGCTCAAAAGGATTATCATCGTCGATCAGTAGAATGCTTGCGGGTTCCTCTTCTTCATCTTGGGTCGATACATCGCGACCATTGTCGGGTTGCACATATCTACCGTCCCCGTCATCGGAGCTGTATGCATAGTATTTGCTGAGGTTATCGCGCAGATATCCTCCTCGCTCAGGCCGAATTCCATTGAGGGCGATACCGACTATATTGGCGCCGATCTGCCGCATCTCCCCGACGCAGCGTCTTACCATGCCGATGGATGACACATCGGAGCCGACCACAAGAATCACCCCATCGACCACAGGTGCAAGAAGCTTCGCATCGGACATCAGCAACGATGGCGGCGTGTCAATAATGACATGCTCAAACGCCCGTTCCGCATTCTCCAGGAATTCGACCACGTCGCGAGAGGCAAGCCGACCGATGACTTGGTCTCCAGCGTTGCCCGGCCCAAGGACGAACAGGTTGTGCAAGCGAGTTTCGCGGATCACCTCGTTGGCGGAAGCCTCTCCGGCGAAAATCTCGCTGAGCCCCGGTCCTTTAGGAAGCCCAAAGGCCTTTTCTACGCTCGGGCGACGGGCGCTGATATCAACCAAAAGCACGCGTCGATTGGCCATCGCCAGTGACGCAGCCAGATTGCATGCCAAAGAGGTCTTCCCATCACCGCGAGACGGACTGGCGACCAATACCGTATTCAACTCCGCCGAACCTTCAGGTGGATAGATCACTCGCGTGATAATCCGACGATACTCATCCGCGGTAGTGGAAGCAGGGTGCTCCGACGTGAGCAGGGCGGGATTGACGCCCTTCGGCAGCTTATCGGCACTGGTATGTGGTACCGCCGCGATAACAGGAAGATCCGTAACATA
>PWNM01000497.1 GCA_003557825.1 Candidatus Hydrogenedentota bacterium
TGTTCGCGAGGCCCGAGCGCATTCACAGGATAACACCCATGTGGTGGCGTTCACCGTTGAGGTCACACCCTTTGAGGAAGGCGAATTCGAACTGCGCGATGTCCATATCGGTTTTTTGAGCCCCGAGGACCTCTCCCCCCTAGAGCGTTCCGAAAATCCAGCTCCGTCCGCTGGCCCTGACGCTTCCCCCCGGCTCAGGGCAGATCCCCTCACACTCCGTGTGCTCCCCCAAAGGACCATGGCCGGGATTTTCGGACCCCTCGGGGCTCAAAAAACCGATATGGACATCGCGCAGTTCGAATTCGCCTTCCTCAAAGGGTGTGACCTCAACGGTGAACGCCACCACATGGGTGTTGTCCTGCGAATGCGCTCGGGCCTCGCGAACATGGAATGCGGCCCATTCGAGGTCCTCCGCCTGAGGCGGCATGATCTGCCAGTCCTCCGGCTCGCCTTCCCACGTGATGGTGTATTCAAGAGGAAACGGCTCGCCGACGCGGGCGGTTTCGGACTGCGGAGTTACCGTTAACTCGGGTTCCGCGACGGTCGTTTCGGTAAATGCACAAAACGCAGCGGCCATTCCTACGACCGTCATCTGATTTAACTTTCTGCCGCTGCTCCGTTGCATGCATTATATATACGCATGTCGTGTGCCTATTTTGGGACATCCTGGTAAGTGGTTGATAGCGAATGAGTTGCAGTTTTGGGTGTGCGGAAGTGAACCTCAATATGATGCCTGATATCGGGTTTGGGGTATTTCCTGGTCCCATCTCGGGTATGCCGGGACTGGTTATGTGAGATCCTTGGAAGACCCGTGCCAGCCGCATGCAGAGCAGGACCATAGACTGAGGCGGTAGTAAAATATGGGAAGAATTAGAAACGCGGAGATCGGAAATAGCGCGATAAAAGCTACAACGAGCAAGATTATCATGCCGGTCGATAGCGGTGTGTTGGTCAGGGCGTTTGCGCCACATTGAGGGCAATACGTGATGGGATCGGCGCTATCCTCGGTGTTGGATACGTTCGAATCATCGATTAATGCCTCTCCTCCGTACTCGGGTGGGGTCGCTATCAACATGAGGGCCTGGTCGAACTGCCCCCTCGGTACAACAACCTTTACCCCTTCCAAACAGATGCCATAGTGGGGCAGTGTTGACACGATGTTCTCGTCGAGGAGGCGCGCCCGGATGCCGTTTGCGCGCAGGTATGAGCAAAGGCCGTCTGCTTCCGGTAGGGCGTCGAGCGTCGTAAACTGGCGCACCGGCACATAGTTTTCTTTATCGGACAAAGCGCTGGATGCCATGGGTGAGTTTCGTTCCGTGGAGTCCGTCACATTCGTACTCCATGCTACGCGTTGTTCCCTTCCGTTTGCAACAATGCGCGTTTCCATTCCAATCCGGCCGAAAATCCGCCAAGGCCTCCCGAATGAGCCAGGAACCGATGGCATGGTACGATAATGGGTACCGGATTGGCCCCTAAAGCTTGTCCTACAGCCCGGGCCGCTCTGGGCCGATCGATACGCCGGGCCAGTTCACCGTAGGTGCTGGTTTCTCCCCATCGCACGCTTTGAGCTGTCTCCCACACGGCCTGCTGAAACATGGTACCGGCGCTCAGATCAAGGGGGATTGTATCGAAGGTCTGCACGACACCCTCGAAATAGCGGGTTAATAGGGTATGTAGCTCCCATACCCGCATGTCGTTCATCGACGAATGCAACACAGGGATGCGTTCGTATCGCGTTTCCGGCGTGGGTAAACGCAATTGGGTCAAACCCTTGCGCGAAAACCAACCATAGATCGTGCCCATAGGATGGTCAAACTGATAGTTTGCAACCTCGGGCACGAATCATCTCCGTTCGATGAGATAGGTTTGGCCTTCCCTGCGCAGCGTCACGGTCCGGGCAGAGCGGTCTACGGCGTCGACGGTGAAATCCTCCACCCAATCGCCCCGTTGCACCCGGTACCGTTCTCCAGTGATGCGGTCTTCGAGCTGAACCACTGGATCATCGCGTCCACCGACAATACCCCGTAGGCGGAACCGTTCGAGAGGGCTGCTCTGCAATGTCTGATAATGGTGAGCCGTGCTGTAGACGCGCTGCGCTTGGGCCAATGGGGCCGGCATGGTTGCAGGGGGACGACTTAGCTGACCGGATTGATACAAGGCCATCACCGATTCGCTTGCTTCAATGGCTCTGTCCAATTCGCCGTTGGCATAATGCCGCATGGCTGTTTCGACGATAGGTTGAGCTTGTTCGTCCAAGGCCCTGCGGACCGCAGTGTCCAGTCTCTGGCGAAGACTGTACCGTTCCGTTTCGGAATCCAGTTCGCCGATAGCAGCCCGAAGCTCGGCCGACCGTTCTTGCACAACGTCGAAGTCGAGTTCGTCCAATTCGTCGGCCAAATCGGCGATCTCGAGGCTCAGCTGTTGGGCCTGCGTCAGTTCCTGCCGCGCTGGAGCTATGCTATCTACTGTACGCCGCATTCCTTCAGCGGGTTCCGTGTCTCGTTCAGGCATAGTCTCGCGCTCGGGGTGGGGTTCGCGTGTCCGGGGCTCCACGGGCAGAGTTTCGGCCGGACGTTCCACAGCCGTTACCGGGTGGGTTTGGAGTTCTAGCGTGTTATAGACCCGATTGCCCAGTGCGCCGAATTGCACCACGGGGAACCAAACGATTGCGAA
>PWNM01000630.1 GCA_003557825.1 Candidatus Hydrogenedentota bacterium
AACTGAGTTAATCCCGCTTGGTAGGTGGCATCATTATAGGATTATCGAGGCAAATTGTCAATTTCCGGGAACAGGTGTGTTGATTTCGGTGGTGGAATGTGCTATCCTTGCGGTAATGTAGGTGATGTTTGGCGTGGGTTCTCCCCGCACATGCCGGGTATCGTGAATCGTTTGTGACGCGGGGAATGAGTGAGGCGCATGGCACTTGTGCGGCTCTCGGAGAAAATTAGTGGCTACTGGTAAGGTAAAATTCTTCAACACGCAAAAGGGGTATGGATTCATTTGTCCGGATAACGGCGGCGAGGATCTCTTCATTCATCGCTCCAATGTCGACACACCGGATCAAACCCTCCAGGACGACCAAATGGTCGAGTTTGAAATCGGAGAAGGCAGGAAAGGTCCTGAAGCGACAAACGCCCGTCCATTGTAATCCTATCTGAACGACCACAAAGCGGGTCCATGGTATCGACCGTGGACCCGCTTTTTTCATGTCTGCGCGCCGCCCTGCCCGGGCTTTTTCGTGCCGCCGGTTCCAGTCCCGCGGATTGTTGTTTCGCCTTTCGGGCGGTGATTTATATCCAGCCGAGGCGTTTCATGGCATCGATACAGAGGTAGACGCCCATGGAAATGATGAAGATGCCAAAGAGGAGGCGGAGGTAAGACTCTGCGAGTTTGTTGGCTCCGTAAGCTCCGAGATAGGCTCCGGTGAAGAGGGCGAGTGCGACAATGACGGCAGAGCGGATGTCGACATGGCCGTGGCGGTAGTATTCGATGACAGCCGTAAGGCTGACGGGGGGCAGGAGGATGGCCAGGCTGGTACCGATGGCTCGATGTTGGGTGAAGCCGGCGATGTAGACCAAGGCGGGGACCATGATGATGCCGCCGCCGATGCCGAAGGTGCCGGAGAAGACGCCGGAAATAAGACCAATGGCTATCAATAGCAGAATCGAGGGATCGGACATTCCATTCCTCCTGGGGGTTGTTGCGATCGGGGTTATTGGATGGGCTTAGTATAGCGTGTTGTAACGGTTTGGTTCACCCGTTACAATAGGACCCACTATGGCAGACATTCCACATAATACGCGCAGTTGGTTGGCATTGTTGGCGATTTTCATCCGGTACGGGCTTTACCGGTTGGGGATAGGGTCGTGCCCGACTTTCCGAAACAACATGTACGATTGTCTGGTGGTCATCGGCCGGGTGATGAAGTGGCGCGAGCGGTTGCGCATCGTCGGAGGGAAGCACTGTCCCAACAAAGAGCCTGTTGTGTTCTGTTCAAACCATATCAAGAAAGACGATCCCTTTGTGACGGGGGCAGCGATTTTTTTATCGAGCGGCCGGGGCATCTGGGTTTATTACATGATGCGGGACAATTTCTTCGGCCCGGGCAAGGCGCGTCTATTGTACGATCCCGATGAACTGCTCACCATGCTGGGCGCGCGGCACATTAGCCGGGAACAGGTCACCCTTAGCCAGCTTCGCGTGTTCATCGACTTTCTGAAGGAAGGCAAGAGCTTTCTCATGTATCCGGGACGAAGCCGGTCACGCTCGGGGTTGGTGATGGAATATCGGGACGGGATCACGGAGCCGGGGGGACCATCGTTTTTCGTGGCTCAGGCGCAACGGAGCCGGGACGAGTCGATCCCAATGGTACCGTTGGCGCGGACCTTTAACCCGGTGAAGAAGACGACCACCATTGCCTTTGGCGAACCGATCTATCTACCGGACGGAGCAGACCGCAAACAACAGCGAGCGGCGGATCTTGCGGTGGTCGAGGCCATTGGCGAACTAATCGAGATGAACGCAGCCCACATCATCGCGGGGATCATCTATCTGCGTTGCCTCCATGGCGTGCATGCGCCGATATCGATGTCGACGTTGCAAAACCAGGTGATCGAGGTAGCCGATTCCTTATCCGGGCGTGCGCTGGATCCGGCCATTCGACGGGACACGGCCTATGAGGTACGGGCGACGGTGGCCTATCTCGAGGACGGCAAGATGCTCCGGGAGGTGGATGATTATATTACGCCATGGCCATCCCATGTACTGGCCTCGCCGCCGCTGGATAAGAGTTTCGCCGAGGCCAACCCGATCAAACATCTCGTTAACCAGATCCTGCACCTGCCCGATGTCGTTCGGGCCCTCGAGGCGGTTATCCCCCACTGGACCAATAGTCACTCAGACGCGTGACCCGCTATAGCCGCCGGTAGATGGCTTGGGGGATGATCTGTTTGCGCTCGGTGAGGACCACGCCCACAAGTTTGTGTTTCGCTTCGCCCAGGGTGTCCATGGCCCGCTGCACCACCTCGCGTCGGGTTACATAGGCGCGAGTGACCAGGAGCAGTCCGTCAGCATGATGCATCATGTGTATCGTATCGTGGGCGGTGAGTATGGGTGCGGTATGCACGACGATGCGGGTGTAGTCGCGCCGAATCCGGGCCATGATAGCTTTGAGCTGTTCGGAACGCCACAGGAAGGCCGGCAGCTCGGATTGTCCGCCTCGGCCGATGACGCTAAGATTCCCCATACGCGACACGACGGCGTCCAGGTCGCATTCCCCTTCGAGGACATCGCCAATGCCACGTCCGCTGGCCTTTTCCAGCAGCCCGTCGCCAACAAAATCCAGCAGGAGCGTACGGACATCGGGCGCATCGGCTTGGGCATCGGCCAG
>PWNM01000306.1 GCA_003557825.1 Candidatus Hydrogenedentota bacterium
CAGCTTGCTACAGAATCAACCACCTGCGTTGGTCGATTCTGCCGGCACTTCCCTGTGCCGCAGGGAAACGCCGATAAATCAGCGTTTCCCTAGGTCTTGCAAATAAAAGGACGCACCAGTTGAAGACACCCGCGGCGCCTCGACACATTCGCGTTGGTCGGAGGTAGGTCGGAACTTCTGTGCGGGAAAGGGAACCTTACACGCCGAAACCAGTGTCGTGGTCTAAAGTTTTCCGGTTAACCTGGAACTGATCTTGGATTGGGGTGCAACTGCGGAGGTGACGCTGGTGGAAACATCCGGACTGGAACAGTTATACTCTCCATTAATCAGCGAGCAAGTGGGGCAGACGGGCATCCTCGACTCGCTCTCGCCCAACGTGTGTCGGAGTAACGGATGGGTATTCGGAGCAGCTCTGGCGCTAAGCCAATGAGGATCTTCAAAAGATCATCAACGCGCCGTTGGGTTCTGGTAACTCGCTGGAACGCCACGCGTCGGTCACGGTTCATTAATGCGTTCGTGGTGGATGGGCCGTAGCGGAGTGGCCCCGACGTTTCCCGGACGTACCCGAGGGCTTTTGCTTGCGCTGGGCGGAAGCGTCGTCCTGAGTTTTGACGCGTTGCTGGTCCGGTTGGCCGATACCGGCTCGTACGAGGTCATTTTCTGGCGCGGCTGGCTTATTTTTGTTTCTTTGACCTTGGTGGTCCGTCTCCTGCACAGGCGTTGGCCGTGGGATTGTGCGCGCGAGGACGGCACCTCTGCATGGGTCATCGCCGTTGGCATGGGGCTCAGCAGCATTCTGTTCGTCCAGGCCGTCTTGCACACCACGATCGCCAACGTGCTGGTGCTCTTATCGCTTGCCCCTGTTTTTGCTGTCCTTTTTTCCGGCGTATTGATGCGCGAGTGGATCACGGGGCCGGCATGGGTAGTGGTCCTACTCTGCATGTTGGGCACATGGATCATGATCATAGGGAGTCATGGTCAGGGGCATGTCAGCGGAGATCTGATGGCTTTGGGCGCCGCAGTGGTGGTCGGTATCAACCTCAGTATGCTTCGCCGTTCACGCAGCGTGCGACATCTTCCGGTAATTGCCCTGAGCGGCGCGGTAGCGGGATTAATCGTCATCCCGTTCGCAAGCCCTCTGGCAGTTAGCCCCACGGGATTCGCGGTACTGTTGCTGATGGGGTGCATTCAGATGCCGTTGGCACTGCTTCTCTTGACGCGTTCCCTGTATTATCTACCTTCAGCAGAAACGGCTACTTTCTTGGTTATCGAAGCGGTCTTTGGATCGCTATGGGCTTTCCTGATTCTCAGCGAGGCGCCGACCACCGCGACCTTTCTAGGCGGTACGCTAATTCTTATGACCTTGTTGGTTCACATCCTGCGCAGCCTGTTCCAACGATCACGTTGTTGAGAAAGCGAGGTCCGCTCTACCGCTTTGTCGGGGAATTCCTGAGGGTAACCGCGATGGCCGCCATCTAAGCCATGAGTCCGGTTCGACTGGGAGTGGGCAAACGTCTCCACGAGCAGCGTTTCATCGACAAGTAGAGGCTCATGATGGAATAGAAGCGAAAGGATACCGATCAACTCGGGTTGACCGCGCTGGCTGTCCAGTCCCGAGCCCCATCGGCTCGACCTTCGCTCAGTTAGCACCCGAGGGAGGCGCTTTGAACTGGCGATTGCGAGCTCAGAGGGGGTGGGGAGGGTTGGAGCGCGGTTGTCCGGATAACATCGCCGGCGATGGTTCAAGAAGTCTGTGGAAAAGCCTCAATTAGCTCGAAGCTCTCGCAGACTACGATCAAATCATCGCTCCACTGAATGCCCATCTTTTCACATTGCCTAGAAAAATATTCATAATGCGCTGTCCGCCAGAACTCTAGGCTTTGGTCTCCCTCGCCTTCCTGAACTGAAAATGATGCAGGAACTTCGAGGAACTTCTTCTCAAAGACATCTGTGACCCGGACTAGACCGACCGGATGGGTCAAAAGGTCCAGAACTACCCAATAATCACCAACTGTCCTACGTGGAATCTTGTTCAGCTCAAAATCAAGAGCCATATGCGCCGTGCCACGTTTTTGATGGCTAAGAATCAATCTGGGCTGGTCGGAAAGATCAAGCGTCGGGATGGTTAAATCCAGGCAGGAAGGGTCCGCGGTTGAACTCACATGGTAATCCGACGCGTCGATGCCATGTTTTTGTTTAGAGCGGAGCCAAAATTGTTCTATTTCGGGAGTCTTGCTGCCAATCATTTAGGTATCCTCGCTGGCGTTTGATCGATGAAAAGAAAAGAACTATTCGAGGTGGGTTCCCGTGCTGTTTGTGCGGAGGGTCGGGAGGATGCCTCGCACGGGTTCTGGCATGAAAACCCCTTGCTTTATTAGCGTTGCGACATGTTCGATATCAGGTGACAGCATCCGGTCACGTTCCCAGGCTGGGACCGTTTCACGAACCCTGGCCCAAAAGGTCTCAAGGTATGGGCTGGAGCGTTTCGGACGCCGAAGGTCGAGTCCCTGGCAGCCAGCAAGAATCTCGATGGCCAGAATTCGGGCGAGATTCGAAGTCATTGACAGAAGCCGGTTGCCCGCATGGGTTGCCATGCTCACAAAATCCTCTGAATTAGCGCCGGTGGGTATGCTGTCGATACTGGCTGGGGCTGCCCGGTGTTTGTTCTCA
>PWNM01000342.1 GCA_003557825.1 Candidatus Hydrogenedentota bacterium
TAAGGACGGCGATGTCGGTAAAAGGATCGGCTCCTACGACCTGGGCATCGACCTCTTCTTTGTCGTAAAGTACGCAACGCACGACCGTGCTCTCGCCGGCCACGTGTTCATTGGTCACCACGTAACCGTCCGGGCTGATGATGAACCCACTGCCCACGACGACAACCTCTTCCCGCCGTCCTTGGGTAAAAACTTCTTTTACCGGGCGGATGTGGACCAATGCCGGCGCCACTTCGTTTTTCGCCCGCAGCACCGTCGCCTCGGTCCCGCCTCCGGGCATGGTGGCGCAACCGCCAAGCAGGGCCAGGCAGCCCAGTAGTAAAGGAATGTAACGTCGCAACCGATTCGCTCCTTGTCTGTTTATGTTGGTTACGGATCCAACGCCGGGCGGCATCGCTTCATCCGGGAAACCAGCTCGTTGTCATTATAGCAGCACGCCATGCACCCGGCTACTTGGGCGTTTCGAGACTCGGAGATCCAAGCATGATGGATATGTGGCCAATACACGTGGGCCTGTGGACAGATCCAGGTCTTTCCCTCCGAGGGAAATGCATTTTCCTGTCATAGCGGCCTATGGCTCATTCATGCAACGGCGATAGCACATCGGTCTCGGCGATAAAGATGAAGGCGTCGTACCGTTGGGGCAGGATCGTCGGTACGTAATTCCCGAGATGCTCGCGCTGAGGATCATAGGTTACGCCAATGGCGCGATGCCCCCGGGCGGCTGCCAATGGCCCTTCCCGATGGGCTTCGGTAAAAACGACCAGGGCTTTGTCGAGGTCCAAACGATGGAAAAGGTCTTCAAAGGTTCCGGCTCGTCCCTCCGGTACCGTCATGCGTTGCATGGGCGCCTCCCAAGAGGATCCCGCCAGAACCCGGCCGCGATGGGTGCCAAAACCGACCAGCACCGCCGCATTTTCGCCGTGGTTCTCGCGGACCAATTGGCCGATGTTGCGGCGTCCGGCCTGAGCCATATCCGTCGCGCGGGCATCGCCGATGTGGGTATTGTGGGCCCACACGATCCCGCGGGCATCGGGCCCGTGATAGTCCATGAGTCGCTCGACGGTGAGGAAAAAATGATCGACCCGGGCGTTCCACGAACCGGCGTCCCGTTGCAGCATGGCCCGGTAATGCCGTTCGGCGTTCTTAATCACCCAGGCATGCTGTTTGGCGTCGAAATAGGCCCGCTCGTCGTCCGCGGCAAGCGTTTCGGCCTCGTCGCGCATCTGCTCCACGGCCGCAGCAAGCGCCCCGTCCAGGGCCTGGCCGCCCCGGGCAAGGGTTCGAGCATAGGTTTCCGCCGACCCCGCAAAAGGCTCAAAAGGCGCGATAAGCTCGGCCACCGCGTCGGCCGCTTCGGCTTCCGAAGCCGCAAGGAAGTCCTGTAGCGCATGAAAGGAGTCTTCGGCGCCGTAGACATCCATGCCGTAGAACCCCACCCGCTCCTCGAGGGGCCGGTCGGCGTTGAATTCGCGAAGCCACTCGGCCAGTTCGACAACCTCCTCATTGGCCCACATCCACCGCGGCCAGCGATCGAACGTTTCGAGCACCTCGCGTGCGCTGGAACCCGTGTTGGGTAGGTCCTTTACATACCGATTCAGCCGATAGCAAGCCTCCCAGTCGCCTTCAACGGCGATAAACGAAAACCCATGTTCTTCGATGAGCCGTTGACTGATGGCGGCGCGCCAGGTGTAGAACTCGGAAGTGCCGTGGCTGGCCTCGCCCAGCAGGACGTACCGAGCATCGCCAATACGGTCAAACAGGGGGTCCAAATCATCCGGGGATTCGAGTGGAACGGTTGCATCCCGCAGAACATCAAGCACCGCCTCATTATCGGCTACGGCCAAGGGGATAAGCGCGAGAGCAAGCGCCACGCAGAGCAACAGGGTTAGGTGTTTCATGGTCGCCTCCGGGTTGAGAATGCGTTTCCTATGGAACGAGGCCCATTGTAACATGGACCCAGCCACGGGGCGATCAAGCGTCGTTTCA
This sequence comes from Candidatus Hydrogenedentota bacterium, assembly GCA_003557825.1. Lineage (GTDB taxonomy): Bacteria > Hydrogenedentota > Hydrogenedentia > Hydrogenedentales > SLHB01 > PWNM01. The sequence continues at coordinate 1,990 of PWNM01000342.1, forward strand.
CAACACGTCCCTTGAGCAGCATTGCTGGATGGTTGTTACCCTGGCGCATCCGGTTAATGCGCGTACTTCGCGTTGAACTCGGCGATCCGTTCCATGAGAGCCGGCTGGCTTGCCCCGCTGGGGATATTCCAATCGGCGTCTTGCCAGGGGAAATGCCACACCCAGATGGCAATGAGCGCCACGCCCTCTTCCTCGAACATGTCGATAGCCGCCAGGGCCGGTTCGGCCGAAGGATCCTCGTGGAAGAACGGCCGTTGGCCAAACTCGCCCACCAGGACCGGCTGATTTGCATCGTGCAAGGCTCGCACACGCTCCCGTTGATAGGGGATCGAGTCCAAACCTTCCGCCAGATTGTCCCCTTCGCCCGGGGCCTCAAGCTCGACATAGGCGTGGATACTGGCCACATCGACCGGAGCTTGGGACTCGACCAAATGGGCTCGATGTTCGTCCAGGGTGTCCTTGCGGAACCGATAATCCGGCGGCCAGGTCCCCTGGTCCAGTGCCTCGGCCACGGCCTTCCGGCGCGATACGCTTTCTTGTCGCACGCCGGCATCGCCGCTGGTGACCAGACGTCCCGGATCGAGGCTCTTGATGTACGCTGTCCACTCTTCGTATAGATCGAGGATCATGTCAAAGGACAAGGTATCTTCCTGGGTTTGGGTCTCGCGAATTTCGTAGGGAAAGTCATCGGGATAGACGCCGCGGGGCAGACCTGGATTGCCCGCCATGTCCACGTCCGCCTTAAGGAAGAGCTCATTCTGCAGCGACCACATGAGTACCACGGGATCGCCCTTGTAGCGCGTCACAAAGTCATGGATGTACTCACGCATGGCCTGGTAAGTACGGGAATCCGGATCGAGGTGGGCCTGGGCCGGTTCGCCATAGGCCCAATGCCATCCGGCCACGCCCAACACCGGCATCAACCGGATGCCATGGCCGCGGCACAGCTCGAACACCTCGTCCATGGCTTCCCAATAGGCCTCGCGGTTCACGTCGTAGAGTTCGGCTTTGCCTTTCGGATAGCCGGGCATGGCAAAGAACCGGATAAAAGCGATGTCATGGGCGGCGGCATCCTCGAGGGCCTCAACGATGGATTCCTTCATGCGTTCGCGCGTACCGTAAATCTCGTCCCAGTGGTGCCACGTGCCGTTGTATGCTTGGGACAAATGGGGCATATTGATGCCAATGGCTCGGTATTCGGAGCCATCGATGAGAAGTCTCGTACCATCGACCTTCGCCAAACCGGTATCCTCCATGCCTGACGAGATAACCAAGTCGACCGCCGTCTCCGGGTCGACTTCGGCCCCCGCAGCCGGGTCTTGGCTGATGACCTCGCCTTCGGGCGCTGTCTCGCTATATTGCTCCTCCACATTCCCCACGCTGAGGCCTGCATTCCCGATCACGGCCTTGGCGTTCGTAAGTATGAGTCCTACCACATCGGGTACGTTCACCTGTTGCGGCGGGCATCCGGCCAGTACGACCATGGTCAACGAGATAAACACGAGCCGGCGAAGCCAGCTGACAACCACAGGCGAATTGGTACGCATCGAATACTTCATTGGAAAATCTCCCGAGTTGGTTAGGACGCCCCTCTGCTGCGGGCTGTGCGTATGTACTGATTTCAACAGTAGCATACTCACGAAAGGGACACAAGAGACCTCGCTTGATGACGTTTTGGCAATGCGAGTATGGTATGCCTCAGCATTGGGCGCCATCGAAGCACAGAAGTAAAGGAGAGACATCATGGAGAAGGGGGTATTCGACACCAACCGGCGGATCCGTCTGGGCGTATGGGGCCTGGGACGCGGGGCCAGTTTTTTCGAGGCCTGCGCAGCGTGTCACCTGGATGTGGTAGCGGGCTGCGATTACAACGCCCACATGCGCGAGGCTTTCAAGCGACAGGTTCCCGATGCCTTGGTCACCGACGACGCCGAGACTTTTCTGAACAGCGACATCGATGCGGTCCTGCTGGCCACGTTTTGCCCCAACCATGCAGACGATGCCATACGCTGCCTCGATGCAGGCAAGCATGTATTGTCCGAGGTGACCGCATTTCACACCGCGGCCGAGGGCGTGAAACTGGTCGAGGCGGTCGAACGGTCCGGTAAGGTCTACAATCTGGCCGAGAACTATCCCTTTACCGCTCCACAGATGTACATCGCCCGACGGTGGAAGGAAGGCCTCTTTGGCGAACTCATGTACGCCGAAGGCGAATATGTCCACGAAGTGCGCTCATTGGCCTATACCTACATCGACGGCGTACCCGTCGAGCCGGGTTGGGCGCTGCACCACTGGCGCAGCTGGCTTCATTCCCATTTCTACTGCACCCATTCTCTTGGCCCCATTATGCACATCACGGGTCAGCGCCCCGAGCGGGTAACCGCCTTACCGGGTAACAAAACCCTGGCCGGCTACCCTCCGAGTAAATCCGGCGGATTGAGCAGCGTCGCGCCGTCATTGATTCAGATGGACAACGGCGGACTCGTCAAGAATCTCATGGGTGGCACGACCAACGACAGCCATATCTTTCGGTATTGGGGAACCCTCGGAGCGGCGGAGATCAACAACGGGCTTTTCTTACGCTTGGGCGGCGGCGGCAGTACGCCCAAGTTGCCGGTCAAGGCCGATTGGGGCGAGTTGACCCATCTGGCCGACAAAATGGGCCACGGTGGGGGCGACTTCTTTGTGCTGTACTACTTCGCGCGGCATATACTTTTCGACAAACCTGCTTTCTTTGATATCTACACCGCCGCGGACGTCACCTTGCCGGGGATTCTGGCCTACCGGTCCTGCTGCGAAAATGGCGCGCCCTACGATGTGCCCGATTTCCGCCAGCAGGCCGACCGCGACGCGTGGCGGGACGATCACGTTGCGCCGGAGCGCCCCGATGTCGCCCAAGGCAGTTTTCCGAAGGAAGCCGATAGGGAGGTTGTGGCGCCCTTCAACCGGGTCATCCGCGACCTCATCAACAATGCCCTCGCCTATCGCGCCTACGTCGATTGGCGGCAGGTTTTGGACGACATGGAAAACCCCGCCGAGATCCTATCCACACTCGACCGGGCCATTGAATGCGCCCCAGCCCTCCGGGAAACCATTTTCGAGGCTCAGGCGATTATCGATGCCTATCCACAGAGCGAAGGAGCCCGCGCACTTCGGGAAATGATGGAGATCGCTCAGGCCGATTCGGTGTTGGCCGAGGGGTTTATATCGAGCTTAACGGATGAACGCACCCGGCTCCAACGACGGTTTTTAACCAAATAGCGGGGCCTTCGCATCCAATGCGCCGATTCGGTATGATGGCCTCGTGTTGAAATGAATGGAGCGAGACGCGCAACCTGTGAGGGAGACCACATCATGCGTATGCTAGTAGGCCTAACTATCGTAGCGTTCAGCCTGACAGCCCAGGCTTTCGAAATCTCCGTTAAGGACTATGGAGCCATCGGCGACGGCGAAACCGACAATACAGCAGCCTTTCAAGCGGCATTGGATACCGCCGCCGAGGCGGGCGGCGGGATCGTAAAGGTCCCCACAGGGCAATACCGCTTCGACGGAACCCTGGCCATACCTGGCGGCGTCACCTTGCAGGGAACCTTTTTGGTACCGCCGACAGACCAGCGCGAGGGCCGAGTCAACCTCGACGGCTCGGTGTTGAAACCCTATGCGGGCCGAGGCGATCCGGACGGCGAACCCTTCATTCGGCTGGCGGGCAGCATGGCCACTCTCGCCGGCTTTATGATCACCTATCCGGAATGGTCCCTCGACGATGTGCCCCCCGTCCCCTATCCGCCTACGGTCTATGCGGGCGGCCCCGAACCCCAATATACCGTAGCCAATGTGGCCGTGCTGGACACTTGTTTCCTTAATTCCTACGAGGCCATCAAATTCGAGCATGCGGGGCGCCATTTCGTGCGCAACGTGATGGGCTACCCCAGCAAACGAGGCCTTTATGTGGACGGCTGTTACGACATCGGCCGGGTCGAAAACGTCCATTTCTGGCCCTTCGGCACCCATTATGATATCGATAACCGCTATTCCAACTGGGTCAACCAAAACGGCGTCGCTTTCGAGTTCGCCCGCACCGACTGGCAGTATGTGTTCAATACGTTCTGCTTTGGCTACGGCGTGGGCTATAAGTTTTCCGAATCCGAACACGGCTCCTGCAATGGCAGCTTCATCGGGATCGGCGCGGACAGCTGCCACCGGGCGGTACTGGTTGAACAGGCTCAGAATCCCGCCATCCTCATTACCAATGGCGAGTTCGTCGGCGCATGGGGTACCGACGATTCCATCACCATCGAGATCACCGAATCGGCCACCGATGGTAAAGTGAGCCTGAAAAACTGCGCCTTTTGGGGGCCGATTGAACGGGCCGTGTGGAACCGAAGCGACAAGACCCAGTTTACGTCCATTGGCAGCTATATCCAAAGCTGGGATACCGGCGCAACGGGGGCTCCGGCCATTCACCTCGACGGCAAGGCCAAGGCCATTCTGCAAGGCAATACCTTCGGCGTGGGCCACACGCACGTGCGCGTCGAATCCGATGTGACATCGGCCATCATCCTGGGAAACCAGGCCGAAGGCGGCATGCATATCGACAACCAGGCCGGCAACCGCACCCAGATGGGATTCAACGAACAGCATCCGGTGGACTGGGACGCCGTGGGCGACGACACGCGGGCCCACTATCGCGTCGATATCGGCGTGCCGAACGACCGGCCCTATGTCATCGGTTGGAACGGACTCGAACCGGCCCTCGAATGGCCCGGTGACGAGGGAACCAAGCGTTGGTCTTCGCGGAATTCGCGGCTGAAGCTGCCCGTTCTACCCGACCGGGACTATATCATCACCGCCGATGTCTACATCCCATCCTTTGCCATGGAACCGGACATGGGCCTCGTCGTCGAAGGAGAGCTGGTTGCGCCCTTCCCCCAAGAAGAAGGCGTCCATACCGTGACGGGCGAACTGCCCGCAACCGGCCTCGACACGATCACCATGGAGGTCCGTTGCAATGCCTGGCAACCCAAGGAGGAGGGCCTGGGCAACGACATCCGCTGGCTCGGCGTCGCCGTCCGCTCCATCACCCTCCAGGCCGTCGACACCGACGCCCCGCTCTTTGACGCCTGCAAAGGGGAGTGATATTGTACTATTTGGAATAGCTGAATCGGTTCTTTGTCGTATTTGGGATTCAATCCTTAACAAAGGTCAACGAGTAGAGGGACTATTGAGCGGGGGTCTCCTCCGTATGCAAAGCCATGGGAAAAGATCATGATCGCATCAGGCACAACATTCGACAGTACAAAGGAATCCCTTCATGACATTCTTAATGGAATCAACTCAGGTAAAACCCAACTTCCTGATTTCCAGCGCGGCTGGATCTGGGATGATGACCATATTCGGAGCCTGCTGGCCAGCATTTCGCTTACTTATCCGATTGGGGCTATCATGCTACTTGAAACAGGTAACCCTGATGTTCGGCTTCGTCCTCGGCCCATTGAAGGCGTTGAGCTACCAAATAACATAGAGCCGGAGCGTCTCATACTCGATGGCCAACAGCGAATGACCTCACTCTATCAAGCCCTGTATGTCGAAACGCCAGTTAACACACGAGACGCCCGTAGAAAACAGATCAATCGCCATTACTACATCGACATTAAGGCCGCACTATCCGAGAATGGTGATCGTGAAGATGCAATTGTGTCTCTGCCTGAGGACAGAAAGATACGCAACTTTCGAAATGAACTACTTCACGATTATTCCACCCAAGAGAACGAATTCGAACATGGTTTGTTCCCTATATATCGGATATACAACTATCACGATTGGGCCATGGGATTCCAAGAGTACTGGAATTTCGACAAGGAAAAGATTCAGCTATTTCACGGTTTCGTGAAGAGCATTATTCAAAGGTTTGAGCAATATCAAGTTCCCGTCATAGCCTTGAAAAAGGCAACGCCGAAGATCGCTGTGTGCCAGGTTTTCGAAAAGGTGAACACAGGCGGCGTGGCTCTGAACGTATTCGAGCTGCTGACCGCCAGTTTTGCAGCAGATAATTTTAACCTTCGAGATGACTGGGCCGATAGAGAGAAAGAGTTGCATAAGATACCCGTTTTGAAAGGTATAGACAGCTCTCTATTCCTCCAATCAGTGACGTTACTTTGCACATGGAAAGGGAAGACCTCTGCTGCTGATGGTTGGGTAACCTGCAAACGTAAGGATGTATTATCATTAAGCTTAGAGAACTACCTTGCCAATGCCGATGCGATCCTAAGGGGCTTGAAAAGCGCGGCAAAACTACTTCACGCACAGCGGCTCTTCTCAAGTCGTGATGTGCCCTACACCAGTCAATTCGTACCCTTGGCGGCCATTCTTGCGGCGCTGGATGGAAGGGCAAACGACACCGTATATCGTAAGATCCTCCGTTGGTACTGGTGTGGTGTTTTTGGTGAATTGTACGGCGGCGCAATCGAAACCCGATTTGCGAAGGATCTACCCGAAGTCTTGGCCTATGTCGATGGTGGTTCGGAGCCCACAACTATTGGCGATGCGAATTTCGCACAGTCTCGCCTTCGCGGTCTTCGGAGCCGCAATAGCGCCGCTTATAAGGGGCTCTACATTTCACTCATGCGAGATGGATGTTTGGATTTTATCACAGGACACCCCATCGACGTTGCGACCTATTTTGACGAAAGCATCGACATTCACCATGTTTTCCCGCGAAATTGGTGCAAAAAAAAGGACAACAAGGAACTCGGACTCGATCAACTCGGCGGAAGGAAAAGGATTATTGATTCCCTTATCAACAAGACGCCGCTGTCGGCAAAAACGAATAGGGCCATTGGCGGGCATCCTCCCAGCCAATATCTCTCCCGAGTTCATCGCCAAGCAGGTATTGAAGCCAACCGCATGGACGAAATACTCCAGTCACACCTGATTGATCCCGACGCGCTAAGGTCAGACGACTTTGTAACGTTTTTTCAGCAACGGGAACATGCGCTGCTGGAACGTATCGAAAAGACAATGGGAAAACCGATCATGCGTGACGTGATTATCGATGAAGTTGATGAGCAAGATGACGATGATGCTGACGATTACCCCGATCCGGTGCTTTCGATAGCAGAAAAAGACGATGTGTTGACTTAGATCAAATATAGCCCCTAGATTAAAACTGTATCCTAAATATCCCGCTACCTTTTGTGCCTACGGGAAAACAGGATGGTCCCACGGATAGGCCAGCGCGTAATCCGCTGGGTTGGCGGCATTTCCCTGGTAGACATCGATTTGCCTCAATGGATTCCTCGTGTGCTTCGCGTGAGACAAGCCTGGTTGTAGTAATGCAATACCTTCCGGGATCTCAGATTATTGGATGGAAATGATCGGTTGGAGAAATACAGCACATGGCCATGAAGTGAAGCGCAACCCATAAGCACAATGCCATCAAAGCAACACAAAAGGGCCGGCATCGCGCGTGGACGCGAATATGCCGGCCCTACCTTCATAGGGGGCGTGTTGCTTATAAATATCCGGCGGCTTCGAGGGCGCGGGCGTCTTCGGCGGACAGCTCGACTTCGTCGATATCTTGTTGCGGCACGAGTTCGTTCCATTCGGTGATGCGGGCTTTCAGTTCTTCGAGCCGTTCGGGGTGTTTTTCAGCCAGATCGTCTTCTTCGTAGTAATCGGTGTCCAAGTGGAACAGTTTGGCATTGCCGCCGCCGGTGATCAGTTTCCATCCGTCTTTCATGACGGCCTGGCGCATAGGGGGACGGGCAGATAGCATGGCCCGGGCTCCGGGCAGTCGGGGCACCGCGCCGCCGTAGGTCTCGATGACGCGAATCCGGTCTTCGGGTACGGAATCGTTGATCAGGTCAAATCCCACCATAGTGTCCGCGGGAACCAGGCCGGCGAAGCCCAGCAACGTGGGCCCCACATCGACGCCCTGAGCGGGTACGGAGGTCCGTCCGGGTTCGATGCCCGGTCCGCGGATGATGAGGGGGATATGCATGCTCACATGGTTCACGCGGCGGCCATGGCCGAGATACCCGTGTTCGTAGAGGCTTTCGCCGTGGTCGGCCACGAATAGGATGTAGGGGTTGTCTGTGGGCAGGGCATCGAGCAAGCGTCCGATGTGGTAATCGGTAAAGGCCACCTCCGAATCGTAGCGCACGTTCACCGCTTCTTCCTGGTCCAGTCGTCGGGGGGATTGCCCCCTCGGGTTGAACCGGCGGCGGTGGCGATAGGGCGCATGGGGATCGGTGTAATGGACCCAGAGGAAGAGCGGTTTGGATTCGTCCCGTTCTTCGAGCAATTCGAGGGTGACATCGGTCACATCGTCGGCCAGGCGTTCGGAGCGGAAGATCAGCCAGCGTCGTTGGCGGAGGTCATCGTCGTAGATGTCGAATCCACGGTCGAGGTCGGACAGTTCGCCTCGCAGGGTCCAGTTGCTCTGCACGCCGATGGTCTCGTATCCGGCTGCCTGGAGCATTTCGGTTACGGTGGGGAACTCCTCCGGTGCGGGCAGGCCGTTGCGTACGGCTCCCGTCAGGCGGGGGTAGCGTCCCGTGAGCATGGCGCTCATGGAAGGATTCGTGAGGGGGACATCGCACACGGCATCGTCAAAGATGAGTCCGTCTTCCGCGAATCGGTCGATGTTGGGGCTGGTGTCCAGCTCGTAACCGTAACAACCGAGGCGGTCGGCGCGTAGAGTATCCACAGAA
>PWNM01000378.1 GCA_003557825.1 Candidatus Hydrogenedentota bacterium
AACAGGGTTCCCGTGAAATCGTTAGGGTAGATGGGGAAATCGCGGTTGAGATCCACCCCGTTGGCGTTGAACCGGGACCGGACCTCGTACCCATCGGGATTCATCAGCGGAACGATCCAGATGTCCGTCGATTCGACCAAGTCCGTGATGCGTTCGTCTGTGTCGAAATCGGTAAGTAGGCGTTCGATAAGCTTCATCATCAACACGGTCCCAAGGGGCTCGTCGCCGTGCATGGTGGACACGTATTTGAAGGCCGGCTTGTCGGTGGGGGTGTCGGGATCTGTGTTGATGCGAATGGCCCAAAGCTGGCGGCCTTCTACCGAAGTCCCGAGGCTGGTCAACCGGGCGATGTCGTCATAGGTCTCGGCCCAGGTCTGGAGTTGAGCGGCCATCTCATTGTAGGTGGGGTACCCAAACGGCACTTCACGCCTTATCGCTATGGGCTCGGGATCGAATCCCCACTCGCGCAGGAGAGCGATATCATCGGGACGCCCGAATACGGTCGCCTCGTTTTCCCGAACGGATCCGACAATAACACCTGCCTCGGCAAGCAGGTCTACATCGGCCTGGGTGTCAAGTTCGACGCGGTATTCCGATCGCGCGCCAACCGTTGAATCATCCGCCATGCTCGCCAAACCAACAATTAGCGCTGCCCCGACAAGGAATCCAATGCGCATGCCTGTTCTCCTCCTGTTGAACCACGCCTATCTAGGGAACATGGCATGCAGTACACCGCCATGTCAAGGCAGACGTGAGATAGGGGAACGTCGGATGAGGCCGTAACAGAAAAATTTATTCGGGGATGTCTAGGCCGACGGGACGAAAGTTCCCAATAAAGCGGTGATTCGGTCGATTAGGCGCTCGGCCAGGTCGGCTTTTGAGAGGCCTTCGAAGGGGTCCGCTCCGTCGTTCCGATCGAGGATGCAGCCGGTGAGCGTCTCGGACCCAAAGCCCGAATCGGGCGTGCCTACCTGATTGGCCACAACTAGATCGGCGTGTTTTGTATCAAGTTTGACCTTGGCGTTTTCGATAAGGTCATCTGTCTCGGCGGCGAAGGCCACCACCACCTGGCCGGGGCGTTTGTGCATGCCGATGGTGGCGATGATGTCCGGATTCTCGACCAAGGTAAGTGTTAGGGCCCCCGCGCCGCGCTTGTGTTTGTGGGTTAGGGAATCCTGCGGGCGGAAGTCGGATACCGCAGCGGCTCCGATGATCGCGTCGGCCTCGGGAGCGAGTCTGGCGGCGATCTCGGCCATTTGGGCGGCCGTTTCGACGACATGGACGTCCACCCCATGAGGCAGCGAGGCGTCGTGCGGACCGGTTACAACGGTAACCCGGGCCTTACGGGACAAGGCTTCCCGGGCCAAGGCTCGGCCCATTTTGCCCGACGAACGGTTGCCGATATAGCGCACCGGATCGATGGGTTCGTGGGTCCCGCCACTGGTAATAAGCACATGCCGGCCGTCGAGGTCGCACCGGGGATCGAGGAGCGTCAGTGCCGTATCGACTACTGTCTCGGGTTTGATCATCCGGCCGATGCCTTCCGTTCCACAGGCCATACGGCCTACGTCGGGGCCCACAAATCGGCAGCCCCGTTCGCGCAAGATGGCCATGTTGGCCTGGGTGGCGGGGTGCTCGTACATGTTGGTGTTCATGGCCGGGGCAAAGAGGATGGGCGCGCGGGTGGCCAACAACGTGGTGCTGAGCCAGTCGTCGGCGATGCCGTGGGCAGCTTTCGCCAGAACGTTGGCCGTGGCCGGCGCGATGAGAAAGAGCCGGGCCCGGGTCGCCACGGCAATGTGTTCGATCTCGGGGTTGAGCAGCGGCTCGAACATTTCGGTTATGGCCCGGTTGCCTGTGATGGCTTCGAAGCTGGCTGGAGCCACGAGTTCCCGGGCGGACCGAGTCAGTACGGGCGTGACGCGCACGCCCTGCTTGACCAAGAGCGACGCGATCTCGCAGGCCTTGTAGGCTGCAATCGAGCCCGTCACTCCCAGAACCACCTCGTTAGTCGAGGTAGTCTTCATCATCGAGCGATCCGGAGTGCACCTCTACCTTTCCTTGCAGGATCTCCTCGAGGGCGATCATGGTCGGCTTTTTCGATGTGGCCGACACCAGCGGGCGGGTCTCCGGTTTGGCAAGCTGCGAAGCCCGCCGTGAGCCGGCAATCACCAGCTCATAGAGGCTGTTGCAGCGGTTTTTAAAATCGTCCATCGACAGGGTTTTATCCATGGAATCGGGTCTCCTTATTCCGTTGTTGCGTTCGTCGTGCGGCGGGTGCGGTGGTCTTCCACAATGGCCACCAGACGCGCCGTCGCGTTTTCGACCGTATCGTTTACGATAACATAATCATACTCGGGGCGGGCGGCAAGTTCCGCTTGAGCATTTTGTAGCCGCAGAGCGATGGTTGCTTCGCTGTCGGTACCTCGGGCACGAAGGCGCCGGGCAATCTCGTCGAGCGACGGAGCCATCAAAAAAATCGTTACCGGATTAAGGCCTGCCTCGCGTACGCCCCGCATGCCTTGTACGTCAATCTGTAGGAATACATCGTTGCCCACAGCAAGATGGGCCTCGAGAGGGGCCCGCAATGTACCATAATAATGGCCGTGGACCTCGGCCCACTCGACAAAGGCCCCATCGTCGATTTTGCAGCGGAAATCGTCGGCG
>PWNM01000033.1 GCA_003557825.1 Candidatus Hydrogenedentota bacterium
GCCCTCGCGGCCCGTTCAACCGCATCCCTGTCCACTCGTGCCTCCCCTACGCCGAGCGCAATATTGGCTGCGATCGACTCGGCAGTAAGAAAGATATGTTGCGGGACATAACCAATCGAGCGCTGCCACGCCGAGACCAGCTCATCCGTAAGTTCGGCACCGTCCACCAGCATCCGCCCCTCCTGCGGGCGCAACAGGCCCAACATAATATCCACAACCGTCGTCTTGCCGGAACCCGTTGGACCAACAAGCCCGATGGTGGTCAAAGACGACACGTCGATCGTCAACTCTTTCAGCGCGGAATGCTCGGTATTCGGATACGAATACGTGACCCCATCAAGGCTGAACCCCCGTTTCAGCTCCATCCGCCTTACCAGACGCCGACCCGTATCCTCAGGGCCCTTTAACGTCCTCATGTCGTCCACGAGCGCATCCAGCGGTGCTGCGGCACTTGCCAGATCAACAAACGCCTTATAAAGTTTCTGAAACGACGGCATCATTCGATATGCTGCCAACGCGAATACCGACGCAACAGGCATTACAGCGGAAAAGTCGCCCCTTGTGGCCACCAAATACATCAGGGCAAGCAACATGCCCGAAACGAACAACCCTTGCATGGCATGCGCCGGAATCGCGTGCCATAGAGAAATCAGGATCTCGCAGCGCGCATGAGCAGCTGCCGGCTTCGCAAAACGCCGAACGTATGGCTCTCCGAGCCCCATGACCTTCAACTCCTTCGCACCCCCGAACATCTCCTGTACCAACCTATAACGTACGCGATTTAGCTCCAGCCGCTCTGCACCCAACCGCGTGGCAGGTTTTTTCGCCAACCACCCGACGGCGGCATAACCGCCCCCAATGAGGATCACCGCGCCGACAGTCAACACCGGATCGACCCAAAGCAAGAAAAATATTAATAAGATCAGAATCATCGAATAGGCGATAATCTCCATCGCCGGCCTCAGCGCGTGAACCACCACCCTGTGTATCTCTGTAAGAATTGCCGTTGCGAACTTCGAGCTATGGCGATCCAGGAACCATTCATACGGTTGCGCCACGTAACGCTCCAATAAACGCACACCCCACCGGTAGTTCCGATTGTGAGCGAACCGCGACATAGCATAATGGCCCATCATCCGGACCAGGATTGACACCGAAATCGTTAGCAGAAACACAAGCCCCAAAAAGATGATGAACGCCCGCGTGCTGGTGAATCCAAACGATTCGTAGAGCCCCGCCAACCACGGGTTCGTCTCGATGATTTCCGGTCGGGAAAGAACGGCCACGAACGGCATTATGGACGCGATACTGACCACCTCGAAGACACCCACGATGAACATGAAGCCGATGACGGCCGCGGCCCTAACCCGCTCTTGCCGTGTTAGCAATCCGGACAGCTTCCTATAAGATGAAAACATTCATTATCCTTTTTTTCCTAAAACCACGTCCAGAACCGCTACAGATCACGTTTCAAATGGCCGACCGAGCGCACACAAGCGTCGGCCCACAAAACCTATCCGAGATCGCCTGAACGTACCGTCTTTGGGACCAGCCTGCCGGCTCGTACATCCCCGCTCATTTCGCAATCCCAAACTCAAGCACGCGCCCGACTACAGCCTCTACGTCCACCTCATATGCCTCGGGGAACTCATCCTCCCCCCTTCCCATCACAAACCGGTAATCATGCCCCAACGCCAGACAAATCTCATACGAAATCGGAATGAACGTCCTCGTCGCGAAGATCTCGACAACCGCGGTATTGCTCGAAAAAATCAGATTCGTAAATCCACTCCCGTGGGCTCCCACCACGCATTCCGCATCATAAAACAGCGCAATTTCCTCCTCCACGCTGAGTGTCTCCGGAAACACCGTCTCGAACCCCCAAGGCTTCAGGCCAGCTTCCAGTTCCTCCATGTTGGCAATCTCCCGCTTGTGTCCCTTGCGGTTGATTAGCACCCTTCGTGTCTTTCGAGGCGGCCGATCCGGCAGGACGCGGCGCCGGAATTCAGCCAGATACTCGGGCCGAAGAAACCCACCGGCGTTTTTGAACGTGGTGAATATCAGATTCTCTACACGCCACCGTCGGTCCACGCGGTCGACTACTACGAACGTGCAGTTTTTGGGGGCAAGGCGCGACACAAACCACTTCTCTAGCCGACTGGGAGGTGTCGAACACAGCAGTTGTATTTCCTCTAGATGCGAAAACGGAGGCTCGTTGAGCGCTAAGAGCCTGGGGAGTGCTTCGATCATTACGTGAAAATACGCCGGCCATGTGGCGCGAAACGGCATCCCGAACCCCGTTACGTAATGGGGCTTTCTTAGCATATACAGGGGCTTCTGCAGGGGATCTCTACGCAACACGGGGCTAAACGACTCTGCTAACAAATGGCCCTTCGGCCCCATCACCGCATTGTTCAGCGGGCAAATGAGTCCATCGGCCACAATCGCCGAGAAATCATCCCGTAAGGCCAAATCCTTATGATGGGCATAGGTGGGGCGATAGTCAGGCAGATCAGACATGTCTTGCCTGGACACTGGTTGCCCACCCTCCCAGTTAATCTTTTGTATTCCCGGAAACATTTGATCGAATGCCAGTGCGGCGTTCTTCGGCCACCGCCGGCGATACATCTCGGTAATGCCCGCGGTAAACAATTTGAGCATTCTACC
>PWNM01000490.1 GCA_003557825.1 Candidatus Hydrogenedentota bacterium
ATCTTCCCATATTGCGCTCTCGGGAACATCATACCTCCTCGCTTTTAATTCGTACCCGAGCGGTTTCTCAAGCTTCTTCAATATATAAATCTGCCTTTCGTCAAACGCCAGGTACGTCTCAGATCCAAAATCCACTCTGCCGCCCTCCGGAGTCTTGTAACCCCTTAACCTGACCCCCTGTCCGGCAATCATGTCCGCCAGGCTTTTTTCCTTCTCCCCCGCAACCGACACCTGCGGCAGTATTACAGCCTCCTCCGGAACACCGGCCGGCTCCTCCTTTATCCTCATCGCATCCATCAAGATGAAAAACTCATCCGGCTCTATCAAACCCCTCGCCTCCGTCAGCTGAACTGCCGCAAAAACCAGCAGGACAATCAACGCCGCCTTAGCTATAATGTTTACAATCCTCATTCGGCCACCTCCATTATCGCTGTCGCCATCCGCCACCTTAACCTCTCACAGACGTTCGGACTCCAGGGCTCCATCAGGCCATCAACCTTCACCCCGTCCATAATGCTTTTTATCACCCTCTCGGCATTAGATATCGCCCTCGCGTCCGCCTTCCCCCTCCTCTCCTCCACAAGCCGCTCAAGCGTCCTGAAATACTTGTAATCCACCACGCCCTGCCTCATATCCTCCACATCGTACCTACGCCCGTGGTTTAAATCCGAATCCAGTATAAACGTATGCTGCAGGCGTCCCAGCGATGGCAAGAAGGGGATTTGGCTCACGTACCGGTGTTTCTGCATATATCCATATTGGTACCTGCCTTTCGCCCCAGTCCGCGCTACGTAGTAACCGTGGGAAAATCTGTTCCCGCCTATATTAAAAAACCACAGGTCGCACCCGGCATCCCTTATCTTATCCAGCAGCTCTTCCGTCAAAGGTTCAGGCCTGTTGAACGCCATGTTAAGCGCGGCAATGTCAAGGTAGGGCAGCATTCCATGCTCGGCGGGACCGTTCATTGTTGCTATTATCCTGAACCCTATCCTGTCAGCCATCCTGCGGTATATGGATGCCACTTCAGCGCCCAGCCTGCCGCCCCTCAACCCGTAATTGCTTAATTCATCGCTCATGTGAAATATTACTTCGGGTACATCCATCTCTTTTCCCCTGCCGTAAAAATGTTCAACAATCTTTTCAGCGTTCGCTATCGCCTCTTCTGTGTAACCATGCTTCTCCCACTCATCAACCTGCCTGCCCCAGAACCCTGGTGCAGTGCTTGGGCTTACCAACGAGGCCCAGCCACTTCCAAATAAAATTATGGGTTTATCTCCGAATATACCCGCGCAAGTCCTGAGCGCATCCTCCCACAATTCCCATGTAGTAACTGGAGCCTCAGCTACTCTCGCCCTTCCCTCGGCGGCATCAACTATTTCACCGTCTTCGCCTATCCTGAAAGGATGCCAGGGCATTTCTGTTATTGCGTTAGTAAAGCCCATTTCCCTCATCTCTTCATATATCACCTTCAGCAGCTTATTGCTTTTCTCCCTTAGCCCCGGCTCGTTTCGGGGAACAAACCTGAGCGACGTATTCTCAGGATGGTTCGTCCGTCCCCCAAAAAGCGTATCCGGCTCATCAAGCGTAAACGGCAGGACCTTTACCCTGACCGACTGCTCGGCAGCGGGCGCGTTCTTAAAACTTAACCTTACCGTCCCTTCGTAATCCCCCGCCGGCGCGTCTCCCGGCACCCTGAAGTACAGGTTGAAGGTGCGGGCAACCTCCGCCCTGAAATCCATGCCTCCCCCGTACTCAAGCGCGTACCACGGCCTTATGCTGTATATACTCCCCGTCCGCACCGCGGGTAAGGTGTAATACCTCTCAAGCCATACCTCGACGCTTCCTCCGGGTATCCTGCCGTCCGCGCTTACCAGGTCGCTTATCTCAACATTGACCCCTTTAAGCTCCTTTAGCGGCAAGATGGAAAAATCCGCCCTCGCCAGGTCCCCCGGAGTAATAAACACCCCCGCAGGCCTGCCCGCCTCAGCTTTCTTCGGCCTTGAATACGGCGTTATCTCTTCACGGGGCCTCGTGAACAGTATGTACCCCCTGCCCTCGTGCTCCTTCCGCAGACCGGCGCTTAACTCTTCCTCGCTCCTGCGCTCAATAAATCCTTCGTCAATTGTTTCCCTGCTGAGATTCCTTATCTCTTCAATCTTTGCCCGGAACTCCCTCTCCTTCCCGGCAGGGTATATTAAAAGCGCGTTAATCGGGCACACGGCGCTTAACTCCAACTCTATAGCGCCGTTTGCAGCTACCCTGTATGTCCTAACCGGGAAATACCTCTCCACGTACTTCTCGTACATACTGTCTCCCGGGAGAAAATCATCCTCGGACGCTGAATACCACCAGCTAAGATACTCATCAAGATCGTATTCCCTGCTGTAAACCTCTTCCCCGTTTATGCCGATCTTGTAACTCCTGAACCAGAACGGCGGCTTGTTTATCGTTGTGGCGGGTCGCTCGGTAAGTTTCCCCATGATTATCCCGATAAGGTACTCTCCCTCCCCCACATCCGCCCGGAATGTATAAGTCCTGTCGGGGTAACGATGGTTCTGCCCGCCGGTTACATGCGTTGAAAGCAGGGGGCCCATGCGAAGCGACGCCGTATGACTTGAAAAATTCTCATCCCTTGAATACAGCCGTACGTTGCTCTTCCAGC
>PWNM01000064.1 GCA_003557825.1 Candidatus Hydrogenedentota bacterium
ATAAAAAGACGCCGTGAACGCTTACGTCTTTCCTGAACGCTGAACACTGAACACTATGCGCGCCAACACGTTACAAACTTCAAAATAAAATGTTCGACTCATCTACTCAAACAATCTTCGATTAAGGAGCTAAGATCCGGCCAAAGGAGTCCGAAATGATTTGCAAGATGAGAGTGTTGGCTGTTTGTTTGTTACTCGCACTGTTCGGCGTTTGGGGCTGCGTTGAGACGGCCAAAGCCCAAGAAGAAATCGTGCGACTGACTCTGACCGAGCGGCTCGGGGCAGAGCGGACCGGCGAGGTGGTGATCACCGGCGTCCCGCTCCCCGCAGGTCTGATAGAAGACGCCGGCGAATTGGCGCTCGCCGACGCCAACGGCCAACCGATCCCGGCCGACATTCGCCCTGTCATCCACTGGCCCGACGGGAGCGTCAAGTGGGTGCACCTCTACTTCTCCGCCGATTGCGGCGCCAAAGGGACCACTGAGGTTTCGCTGGTTCGCGGCCTAAGGACCCGGCCGGAAGGCCTGACCGTCGAGGACGGAGCCGAGACCATCACCGTGACGACCGGATCGGCTCGCTTCATCGTCCGCAAGACCGGCTTCAACCTCATTGACCAGGCGTGGATCGACCCCGAAGGCCAAGGCCGCTTCGACGACGCCAACCAGCTCATCGCCCCTCATCAGGGCGGGCTGCTGGTCGCATCCGATGACAACGACTACTGGGCCCATCAGGACGACGAGGCCGAGGTCGAAATCGAGGAGCAGGGCCCGATGCACGTCGTCATCCGGGCGGAAGGTGCACATCGCAACGCCGACGGCGACAAGATGATGGACTTCATCGTGAGGATTTACGCCTACGCCAATTCGCCCATGGTCCGAGTGGTACATACCGCCTTGAACCGCCAGGGCGAGCGGTCGGACTCGATCCCGGTGCAGGCGATGCACGTCGAACTGCCCACCCAACTGGGTGCCGGGCAGGTCCGAATCGACGACCAGGTGCAGACGGCCCTGGGCGACGAACAGCCGGAGGCCCATGCCTACGCCTTCCGCACCTCGACAACCGGGCGGGCGATGAACTATTCGCCCGGCAAACAGGAAGACATCGAGCCGGGCAACAACGTCAGCCGGATGGAAGCCCTGAAAGGCCAGCTCAGTTGGGGCCGAGAGGGTGGACCCGGCGGGATGGCCGCCGGCATCCGCTGGTTCTGGCAGATGCATCCGAAATCCATCGAGGCCAACCGGGACGGAACGCTGACTTTCGGATTGGTGCCCCGACGGCACGAAGAGCCGGTCCTGTTCTACACCGGCGTCGCCCGGACACACGACCTGATGCTGGCGCTGCTCGGTCCGGGCGGGTCCGAGAAGGCCGACGGGCATTTCGCCGCCCTCGAACAGCCGCTTCGGGCGTTCGCACCCACGCGATGGTACTGCCGTGACACGCGTGCGTTCGGCGACCTGGCCGAGGCCGACGAGGCGCTCTATGAGGAGCAGTACCGCGATGCGATGAACAAGTATGACGCCGACTTCCAGAGGTCCTATCAGAATTGCATAGAAAACACCAACAGCCGGACCCGCAACCGCAACACACACGACAGCTATGGGCTGCTGACGTGGGGCGACGGATACCACTGGAGCCTCCGCCGAGGCGACACCCGCCCGATCAACCTGATGTGGAACGGCAATTATTACGGGTTCCCCCATATGATGGGAATGCAATGGGCGCGCACCGGCCATCCGGGCTATTTCCGGATGTTCAAGACACACGCCCGCCATGTCGCCGACGTACACCTGGTCCACTACGACCCCAACCCCCAGTGGATAGGCGCCAACCGCTATTGCCCGCCTCCGGAACACGTCCGCATCCACCGGTCCAGCGACCCGGACCAAAACCCCGTGTACGTCTCAAACACGTTCAACCACCACAAGGCCGAGTCGTTCTTCGAGAACTGGTACCTCCTGGCCGACCACCGGATGCTCGACGCCATTGCTGAGGTCGGCGGATACATAATGCGGTACCGGAACGCCGACCGCGACCGAAGCCAGCCGCGGGGGCCCGGCAACCTGATGATGACCCTCGCCCAGCTCTGCGAGTTCCACGGGTATGCCGACGAGTGGATGAACCGCTATCGCCAGGCGTTCGAGGCGAACCTTCCCCACAGGCCCCGGTTCACCTTCCAACTCGGTTTCTGGCTTGAGGGCGTGCTCCGATACTACGAGACGACCGGCGACGAACGGGCGCTCGACCGCATCCGCACCTATTGTGACGAAATCATGGAAGACAATGAGCATACCGACGCCAGGCGCGCAATCGCCTTCGCCTTCCTCTATGCACAGACCGGCGAAGAGAAGTACCGCGACTTCGCAGCCGCCAGCGTGCAACGTACGAGCCCTCAACGCTGGAAGGACTTCGGCTCGCTCTTTCGGAGCGGCATGTTCGTCAGCTTCTGGCTGACCGAGGAGGGTGCTCGCGAAGCCGGACGCGCCAACGACTGACACGGCGAGGGGAGGGGAAAGGGGTCAGTCCGTACATATGAACATCTTTCCGTATTTCCGGCTTTCTGCATCACACAGCTGCCTGTAGCGCTTTACGGCGCGAGAAACATTTACACGATTGCCCATTTGCAACTCGCGACAAATCCATGCATCCCCAACAACCGTCCGG
>PWNM01000389.1 GCA_003557825.1 Candidatus Hydrogenedentota bacterium
ACGATTCTTTACCGATATGGAGATGAACCGTTCGGCAAATGTTTGCTTGCTCGAGATCGACCTGGCCGAACGACTCTTCCCCATGGACAACCCGTTGGGACGAACCGTGCGCGTTGGCCAGGAATACTATAGAGTGATCGGGATTATCTCAAAACGAGCCAGCGCGAACTCCGGGAACAACAGCATGAACAACTCTGGCGGAAGCGGCGCCTCCTATCGCATGCTCATTCCGTTGACAGCTGCCCGAAACCGGTTTGGACAAACCCTGGTTAGCCGTACGACAGGAAGTCGAACGCGTGAACGAATTGAACTTCATGAGGCGATCATCGAGGTCCACGATCAAGACCGTGTACTGGAAACAGCAGGGGTTATCCAAGACCTTCTGGAGCGCCATCATCAACGGGTGGACTACGAGATCATCGTGCCATTGCAGTTGCTGAGGCAGGCTGAACGGACCCGATGGATCTTCAATATTGTACTGGGCACAATCGCGGCGATCTCGTTGTTGGTGGGGGGCATCGGGATCATGAACATCATGTTGGCCAGTGTAACAGAGCGGACCCGCGAAATTGGTGTCCGGCGCGCTATGGGGGCGAAAAAACGGGACATTGTGATCCAGTTTCTTGTCGAAACTACCATGTTGTCTGCCGTGGGCGGCGTGCTTGGGGTTAGCTTCGGCATCATTATACCGTTCATGATTACCCAGTTTGCCGATATGATCACCATCGTCCGATTGTGGTCGCCCCTCCTTGCCTTTACCATCTCGGCCCTTGTTGGTATTGTGTTCGGAATATACCCCGCTCTCCGTGCAGCCCAGATGGATCCCGTCGAGGCGCTACGTCACGAATAGCTCCCCAAAATCCTTGTTCCCCTGGACGCCGGCAATACATTAAACCCTTTCCAAATTGCTTGAGTGGTTGTTTGGGCGGATGATTTGGTAGCATGAATCCATCAAGCATTGGTTATTCAAGCAAAAGGGAGTGCTGGTTTTGCGGTATGTCACAGCTATTGTTGTTTTGATTTTGGCCATGGGCGCTTCTGAGATTGTCGAGGAAATTGAGGTCGCCCCGGTTTGGGCGGGTCATCCGGTTGGCTTTCATCTTCACACCCATGGGGATAAGCAATTCATCGCCTATTACGATGCCGATCGACAGATGACCGTTGCCGTCCGGGCCCTGGGCGAAACCGAATGGGAAAAGGTGGTGCTGCCGGAGGAGGTCGGTTGGGATAGCCATAACTACATTACCATGGCGATAGACGACGATGGATATCTGCACCTGAGCGGCAACATGCATGTTACGCCATTGGTATATTTCAGGACCACCGAACCATTGGATATCACCACCTTCGAGCGCGCGCCCATGGTCGGCAATCGTGAGAGACGCACCACCTATCCGCGGTTTCTTCGCGGGCCTTCAGACGAACTGCTCTTCAACTATCGCGACGGAAGCAGCGGCGATGGGGAGGAAATCTACAACGTGTACGACCATGAAACACAGACCTGGTCGCGCCTGCTGGATGAACCGTTGGTTTCGGGAGAAGGCAAGATGAACGCCTATTTCCATGGGCCGCTACGTGGACCCGACGGTTATTTCCATCTGTGCTGGGTATGGCGTGATACCTACGATTGTGCGACCAATCACAGCCTTTCCTATGCGCGAAGCTCCAATCTGGTCGACTGGGAAACG
The DNA here is from genome assembly GCA_003557825.1 of Candidatus Hydrogenedentota bacterium. Lineage (GTDB taxonomy): Bacteria > Hydrogenedentota > Hydrogenedentia > Hydrogenedentales > SLHB01 > PWNM01. The sequence goes on from PWNM01000389.1 coordinate 1,689, forward strand.
GGCGCCGGGGACCCCGTCGAACTGCCGATGACCATTGACTCCGCCGATATCGTCGATCCAGTCGAACCGGGTGGAGGCTTGATCAATGGCAATGCGCGTGTCGGTTTCGATGGACAAGGCCGCGTTGTCATTGCGTATCATAAATTTGACGAAGATGGAAACACGCAAATCTACAACGCCCGACTCGAAGATGGCGAGTGGCGGATCTATCAGACCAGCGATTGGGATTACCGTTGGGAGTTTAGCGGCGGCGGGACCATTGTCTTTGAGATACGTATACGCGAAGTGCAACCCCACGAGCCCGGCGTGCTGCGCCAGTCCTATGACCATGTTCAATATGGTTCTGGAACCTGGTTGCTCGATGAAGCCACCTTAACGCCCATTGGCATGTACGAACCGGAAACCATCCCGTTGCCCGAGCGCCTCACCCAAGTGCAAAGCGATTTTCCCGGGATGGAGATACGCCGCGCAGGGGACTCGGGGCGGAGCCCCGATCCGAATGTCCGATATCAGCTGCAATGGGAGACCCTCCCGGCGCATCGCGATCGCCCGCGCGAGGGTCCGGTACCCGAGCCAAGCATGCTCCGTCTGATTAAACTGGCGAATTGATCAGAACAGACTTCTGTCCAGGCTTCGATACTGTATGGCCTCACTTACGTGAGGCTCGGCGATGTGCTCCGACTCTTCCAGATCGGCCAATGTCCGCGCAATGCGTAAGACCTTATCGTAGGCCCGTGCGCTGAATCCCAGTTTTTCAATGGCGTGTTCGAGCAGTTTTTGCGCGCCGTTCGCCATGCGACAGTGTTCGCGAAGGCCCCGTGTATCCAACTGCGCATTGCATAGTGCGGCGCCATTGCTCCGAGCCCGCTGTCGGTCCCGGGCCGCTTGAACAATGCGGCGTACCTCCGCACTGGATGGTCCGCTCGGTCGGCTGTCCTTTAGTTCATCAAAGGATAATGCCGGCACCTCGATGTGGATGTCGATTCGGTCGAGCAACGGTCCCGACAGACGTGCGGTATAACGTTGCACATCCCCTTGGGAACACCGGCATTCCTTGCGCGGATCCGTTCGACAACCGCAAGGACACGGGTTCATGGCAACCACCAACATGAACCGACTCGGGAAGGTTACAGAGTACATGGCCCGACGAATATGCACGAGCCCCTCTTCGAGGGGTTGACGTAAAACCTCCAAAGCAGCGCGGTTAAATTCCGGCAACTCATCTAGAAACAAGACCCCGTTATGGGCCAAGCTGACCTCGCCCGGCATGGGTTGTTGACCCGTTCCTCCGCCGCTGATAGACACCGTAGTCGCGGTGTGATGGGGCGACCGAAAAGGTCGTTGAACAATCAGCTTGTTTCTCTCCCGCGTGGCGCCGGCGACGCTGTAAATACGGGTGGTCTCCAACGCTTCCTCGAACGTCATATCGGGTAAGATCCCCGGCAGGCGCGCTGCAAGCATTGTCTTACCCGTGCCTGGCGGGCCTACCATGAGCAGGTTGTGTCCACCGGCCGCCGCTACCTTTAGGGCGTGTTTCACATGGCCCTGTCCCTTAACATCGCTCAGATCGGGGGCCTTGGCGCTGGCGCTCCGGTATATGGTGTCAATGTTGGTCCGGTAACTGGGAATGTCATCTGAGCCAGCCAGATAGGAAACCGCATCCGTCAATGTCCCGACCGGAATCACCTCGATTCCTGGAACGACCCCCGCCTCATCGGCGTTTTCCTCCGGTAGGATGATACCATCGAGCCCCGCATCCCGTGCTGCCATAGCCATGGACAACGCCCCGGCCACGGGTCGGATGCTTCCATCCAGAGCCAATTCCCCCACAATGGCATGATTGGAGAACCGCTGTCCTTCGAGCTGCTCGCTTGCCACGAGCATGCCCAATGCAATCGGAAGGTCCAACGAACTGCCTTCCTTGCGCATATCCGCAGGAGCCAGGTTGACGACTACAACACCCCTTGGCACACGAAACCGAGCACTACGCAACGCCGAACCAACCCGTTCCTTACTCTCCTTAACCGCGGTGTCCGGCAACCCCACCAGGAAAAACTTCGCCATGCCCGGGTAGTTGTCCACCTCGACCGACAGCATAAACCCATCAATGCCAAGCACCGCACACGAATGTACCCTCGCAAGCATACAAACCCTCACTGTTGTTCCTATTTTGGGGCATAGTAAACAGACTGCCCCCGTCGATCAACTCGGGGGGGAACAGCCTCAAGTCCGTATGCCCAGCACGGTGAGTAGCGCAGCACTGCCATATTACGGCGCGGGATGAGCCCACTTGTTTCCATTTTTTGGAGTCACTCCCTGTAATATGCATCGGGCGAGACCACAGAAGACCAACAACAAAACCGCTTCAAAGGTCGTTTGCGTAAACCCTTGAAGCGGTTGGCTTTATATGGTGAACGGGGTGGGACTCGAACCCACGGCCACCGGATTAAAAGTCCGATGCTCTACCGACTGAGCTACCCGTCCATATGGGTATATTATAGGATGATACGTCGATCCCGTATCAGGGGCGCAAATTATACCGATACGTAGGCTGAGGAGTCAATTTTGTCGCCAATGCCTGACTGGGACTTTGTTGCTGCTGACGGTTGGAATTGTCGATCATCGTGATAGGGAGTGACGGAGTTTGGCAAACATGGGGTGGAGCCGAAACGATGATTCCTGGCTCTGTGATGGAAAACCGGTCCGTGGGTTGATATACTTCGCGCATATCTTTTTGAACGTACCGCACTCGTCTGGAATCGGTGGTTGGGAATTCACATTGGGGTGTGGTTGTTGGATTAGCGTTCGAACGGATGCGCTGCGGAAACCAATGAGTTCTTTCGTTTGGGGAACTAACAGTTAGGAGAAACGCATGAGTACGGCAAAATTGATCCTCGATGGGAACGAGTGTGAGATGCCGATCGTCGAAGGCACCGAAGGAGAACGCGCCTTTGACATAACAAGCTTACGCTCGCAGACAAAATATATTACGCTCGACCCAGGATTCGCAAATACTGGGTCATGCCAAAGCGCCATTACGTTTATTGACGGTGAAAAGGGGATTCTCCGTTATAGGGGATATGACATCGAGGATCTTGCTGCTTCGGCCCGATTCCCCGAAGTTAGTTATCTATTGATCCATAACCATCTTCCCGATCAAAGTGAACTCACGGAGTGGAGACGGAAGTTAACATTAAACAGCCTTATCCACGAGAGTATGCTCAATTTCTTTGACCATTTCCCGCCAACGTCGCACCCCATGTCCATCCTTACCGCAATGGTATCAGCTCTGCCAGCGTTCTATCCCGACATGGAAGACGAGGACACAAACATCATTAGGCTACTTGCCAAAGCAAAGAGCATCGCTGCCGTTGCGTATAAGAAAAGCATCGGCGAGCCGATCGTATATCCGCGAAGCGACTATTCCTACATGGCGAATTTTTTGCGCATGATGTTTGCCACTCCGGCCGAACCGTATGAAATATCGGAAGTCATTGAGAATGCGTTGAACTTGCTTCTTATTGTCCATGCGGACCATGAGCAGAATTGCAGCACTTCGACAGTTCGAATGACAGGGAGCAGTCAAGCAAGCATGTATGCTTCTATCTCGGCGGGTATCTGCGCCCTGTCGGGTCCGTTACATGGCGGCGCGAATCAGGCGGTACTCGAAATGCTGGAACGTATTCTCGAAGATGGCGGTGACTACAAGAAGTATGTCGAGTTGGCAAAAGACCGCGATTCGGGTTTCCGGCTCATGGGGTTTGGCCATCGAGTGTACAAGAACTTTGACCCTCGCGCTCGGATTTTGAAAAAGGCCTGTGACGAAGTGCTCAAAGAGTTGGGCATTGAAGATCCGCTTCTCGACATTGCGAAAAACCTGGAGGAAGTTGCCCTTAGTGATGACTTTTTTGTACAGAGGAAGCTGTATCCGAATGTCGACTTTTACAGTGGGATCATCTATAGGGCTCTTGGTATCCCGACCAATATGTTTACGGTGATGTTCGCCTTGGGACGTATGCCTGGTTGGATCGCCCATTGGCGCGAGATGCGTCAGGATCCGACAAATCGTATCTACCGTCCCCGACAGATTTACATTGGCGAAACTCACCGTAAATTTGTTCCCGTTTGGGAGCGCTAGAGCCGGCCATTTTTTCGACTGTCGTGTCACACCGGGGCCTTCATTTATGTTGACTTCGGTGTGTTTATATTTGGAATGCTGCGATCCTGTAATAGCCGTAAGGCATTGGCGATGACCGCGAGCGATGCGCCCATATCTGCTGCGATGGCGGCCCATAACGAAGCCATGCCCACCATGGTAAGTCCCAGAAACACTACTTTGAGACCAAGGGCGACCGTGATATTCTGTTTGATGATGGCTAATGTGCGACGGGAGTGACGAATTAGCCATGGAATTCGGCTGAGTTCGTCAGCCATAAGGGCGATGTCGGCCGTCTCGATAGCGGCGTCTGTACCAGCTGCGCCCATGGCGATACCCAATGACGAGGCGCTTAATGCCGGAGCATCGTTGACGCCATCGCCCACCATAGCAACCCGGCCAAAACGGCGCACAAGTGACCTGACGGCGTCGGCCTTATCTTCCGGACGCAATTCGGCCATAGACTCGTCTATGCCCAACGCATCGCTCACAGCCCGCGCGGTCCCTTCATTGTCTCCGGTAAGCATGATGATGTGGTCAATACCAACAGCATGCAGGTCGTCAACAAAGGTGTTCACTCCGGGACGGATGCCATCGGCGAGGCTAATCAAACCGCATATATGGACATCATTCCCCACAATCACTACCGAATGGCCTGAGTCCTCCAAACTGGCCGCATATCGATGGAAATCTTCATCGGCGGGTGTTCCTTCTGGAATGATTCGGTGGCTGCCAATCCAAAAATCCCTGCCCTCGATCACGCCATGCCCGCCTTCACCGGGTATTGCTCTGAAGCTTTCTGCCGGTGTCACAGTAATGCTTTGCTGTTTGGCTTCCTGCAAGATAGCCTCAGCCAAGGGGTGTTCGCTATGGCTTTCAAGGGCGGCTGCTCGGGCTAGCAATTCAGCGTCCGTGTGACCGTTCAAAGGCATCAGTTTCTGGACTTTTGGCTGTCCGAGGGTCAGTGTTCCGGTCTTGTCGATAGCCATGGCCTTTATTCGGGCTGGGGATTCGAGATGGATTCCCCCTTTGATCAATACCCCTGCCCGTGCGGCTGTTGCGAGTCCAGCCACAATGCTAACCGGCGTAGAAATCACCAGGGCACATGGGCATGCGATAACCAAGATGACTAGTCCGTTATAGAACCACTCCCCCCATGGAGCGGCCCATACCAAAGGCGGTATGCAAACTATGGCCAACGCCAGGACCATCATCGCCGGGGTGTAATAACGAGCAAACTTCTCAACCCATTGCTCTGCGGGAGCGCGTCGGTTTCGGGCTTCCTCGACCATGTGGATGATGCGGGCAAGCGTGGTATCGTTTGCGGTGCGCGTTACCTCGAATTCAAAGGAACCGTCTATGTTTAGCGTTCCAGCGAATACTTCATCCCCTTGTGTTTTTGAAACAGGTAGCGATTCGCCTGTAATAGGAGCTTGATTGACTGTGGTGTTACCGTTTGTGACGATACCGTCCAGTGGTATCTTTTCGCTGGGCCGAACCACGACTGTGACGCCCATGGGAACCACGCCAACGGGCTTCTCGATAATGTCTCCATCCGAAGGACAACGATACCGCGCTGTGGCCGGAGCAAGTTCCATCAGAGAAGCGATAGCTCTCCGGGCCCGTCCCACGCTCCAGGACTCGAGTAACAAAGCAAGAGAAAACAGGAATGTTACCGTAGCGGCCTCAAACCATTCCCCAATTCCCAGCGCCCCTATGACAGCGATGGTCATCAAAAGATGCATATCGGGTCGAACTCGGCGAGCCGCCCGAAGGGCTCGGGGAAAAATAAACCATCCACCAGCAATGGCTCCCAACACGCATAGTGCCGGCATGATAAGCTGGTCGACAGTTGATTCTTCCGGGAGGCCGCCAGTCCATACCGCCGTGGTAAGTGCAAGGTACAGAATCAGGAACAAACCGTTCAGAGCACACATTAGTGCCCGGCCATGGCGTTCCCAAATACCTTCGCCATCATCTCCTACAGCCCTTGCCCATTGATCCCATGGAATTGCCTGCATACCGGTGGATGCGACCGCTCGCATGACAGCCTCTTCAGAGATCGTATCGGTATTTGCTTCGACGATCATCTTTCCGTCTAGCAAGTCGAACTGGAGGCAAGATTCAGCGTCGACCAAGCGGGACAGGGCGCTTTTCAGCTGCGAAATTTCCTCGGCGCAATCCATACCGCGGATTTTAAAGGTCATGCGATGTGTGGATTCCGAAGAGTATGAATCACTTGGATACTGTTGTTGAACCATTATCAGTTCACCTTTTTATAATCCCCCTATGGGGCGCTGTATGATGGCCGATCGAGTTTGCGTATAATATCATGCCAACATAATAATCAGATGCAAGGATTCCAGCCGATGGAGACAGATCCAATACTACCGCTTTCTGAACGAGCGGATGAACAGCGACTGCACGAACTGATTCTCAACTCAGTGGCCGATGGCGTGTTCACCGTAGATCGAGACTGGCGGATCACCTCGTTTAACCGTGCCGCAGAATTGATTACAGGTGTTCAGCGAGACGAAGCCGTCGGTCATCGTTGTTGCGATGTGCTGCGAGCCGATATCTGCCGGCAAGCCTGTGCCCTACATCATACCATCGAAACAGGTCAGAATATCGTGGACATGCGCATTACCATACTGAATACGGCGGGGGAACGTATTCCCGTCAGTATCAGTACAGCATTGCTTGTTGATGAGGATGGTCAGTTCCTGGGCGGCGTCGAGACCTTTCGAGACCTAACCACTGTGGAACTGCTGCGCCAACGGCTAAACGACGATTATTCTTGGCACGACATCATCACAAAGAACCATGAGATGTTACGTATTTTGAGTATCCTGCCCGATGTGGCCACAAGCGAGAGCTCGGTGCTCATCGAAGGTCCGAGCGGATCAGGTAAGGAATTGGTCGCACGGGCTATCCATGCCCTGAGTTCACGTAAAGATGGACCTTTTATCGCAGTAAACTGCGGTGCATTACCCGACACCCTATTGGAATCGGAGCTATTTGGCTATCGGAAAGGAGCCTTTACCGACGCCAAACAGGATAAGCCCGGGCGGTTTGCGCGAGCGGAAGGAGGTACCCTATTCCTTGACGAAGTGGGCGATATTTCCCCGGCATTGCAGGTCAAACTCCTGCGCGTTCTTCAGGAAAAAGAATACGAGCCATTGGGTAGCCAACAGCCCGTATCGTCCAATGTCCGCATCGTCGCCGCTACCAACCGGCCGCTCCACGATCTTGTCCAACAGGGTGGTTTTCGAGATGATCTATACTATCGGTTAAATGTGGTGCGGTTAGTCTTACCGCCTCTTTCACAACGTCGCGAAGACATTCCTTTGCTTGTTGAATCGTTCATAGACCGTTTCAACGCCGAAAAGGGTAAGATGATTGAGAGTATCGACGAGGAAGCCGTTTCCCTGATTATGGCATATGACTTTCCTGGAAACGTGCGGGAACTTCAGAATGTAATCGAGCATGCCTTCGTCTTATGTCGTGGAGCTGTCTTGATGCCGGAGCATCTGCCGCCGGAAGTGCGTAAGAATACGCCCTTGACCAACGAGAAGCCATCAAGCGCCATCGAGCAATCCGAAGCAAATATTATCCGGGAAATGCTGCAGCGGCATGACGGTAGCCGAAAGGCTACGGCGGAAGCCCTTGGGATGCACGTGACCACTTTGTGGCGCAAGATGAAACGCTATGGGATTTCATAGGCAATGTCGGATGCAAAGATGCAATAAATGCGGCGGTATGCATTGCGGTTACGCAATGTGAGCATTGATTATAAATGAATTTCCGTGCCCTATAGGGGGTCATGGCTGGCAACGGATGGCATGCTTTCTGCTGCCTTTATTATCAAAAGGAAAGAACATGCATATCGGCATAGCGGTAGATAATGATTGGGTAGCGCCGCGTTTGGACTGTGCGGAAGGAATGATCCTTGCCGAGATTCGCGAGGGCGAAAGCAAACAATGTTCCTATATCTCTGTCTCGGTTCCCCAACCGTGGGCCTGGATTCGTGTCATAAACGATTCTGGCATCGAACAATTTGTCTGTGGGGGGGTAGACCGAATGACCGCTATGCTGTTGGAGGAAACCGGAATTATGATTGTTTCATGGGTCACAGGGAAAGTGGATGCCGTGCTAGTGAGTCTGGCCGCCGGTACGCTTGAGCCCCACGCCATTCTCAACGAGCAAGGCGGAATCGAAGGACACTGGGCAGGCTGTCGTGGACGGGGTCATGGTTTGCGGCGACGCTGCGGACGCGGGCGGCCTTCTGATTGGATGCCCGGAAAATGGCCGAACCTCCGATAGGCGTGGCTCAGAATGGATCATAGTCATGTTACAATACCCGTTCACATTACTTAATGTCGCCTATTCCCATCGACTTTTTTCTGGATGCCCATGAATTCACCATATCGATATGTTTTTGGACCCGTGCTTTCGCGCCGTTTGGGGCGGTCGCTAGGAGTTGACCTGATCCCCTTCAAAACTTGCTCGTATGATTGCGCCTATTGCCAGCTTGGAGCAACTACGGCAAAGACCATTCAGCGTGCGGATTTCGGAGCAACAAAACCGGCTCTTGAGGAGATCGAGCAAAAACTGGCAGCCGGGATGATCCCAGACTACATTACCTTGGCGGGCTCCGGTGAGCCGACGTTACATACTGGACTGGGTGATTTTGTCCAGAAAGTCAAAAGCCGATGGGGCGCCCCAGTGGCGGTTATCACAAATGGGTCCCTGCTTTGGGAACCCTCCGTACAGCATGAGGTTGCACAGGCCGATCTGGTTATGCCATCCCTTGATGCGGGTTCCGAGGCGGCC
>PWNM01000146.1 GCA_003557825.1 Candidatus Hydrogenedentota bacterium
ATAGTATATCGAGAAATCCGGCTCGGGCGCAATGTTTTTGCGACGCACAGCCCGAACTTCGACGCCATCTCGACCTCGGGCGACGTCCGGGCCGGCGACCTCTATGCCATGATCGACCCCCGTCTCCGCGAGGTCATCGAAGAAGAAGGCATCATGCTCACCACCTGGCGCGAACTCCACGAACGCCGCGCCCAACTCGATGGGGAGTAACGGGTAACCTCAGAAGTCCGGCTATAGTGGCTGTAATCAGTCACAACAGGAAACTTAGCCGTTCCCCGCTTTTTCATATACCACTCTGCCCCCCGGCGCGTGGGCACATGCCACGGCCGGGGGGTTTTTAGCCGGTTAGCGGCGCGCTTTGGCGCGGATGGCGAGGAGGTCCTTCATGACCCCATAGAGGTTGCCTTCCCATGCCTCGGTGCCGAAGGCGTCGTGCAGGGTTCGGTACAGGGGGTAGAGTTCGGCGTAGACGGCCTTGGCCTTGGGATTGGGCGTGTAGACCTGTTTTTTGAGGCCCGTCATGGCCTTTTGGGCGGCGGCGATGCTTGGGTATCCGCCGGCCTTCTTCCCAGCGACGACGGCTCCGGCGATGGCCGCGCCAAGGGCGCAGGTCTGGCTCGATCGGCTGACATACATGGTCCGACCGGTGACATCGGCGTAGATCTGCATGACCAAGGGATTCTTCTCGGCGATGCCGCCGCAATTCACCACCTTGCTCACCTTGACGCCGTACTCCTCGAAGCGGTTGATGATGGTCAACGCGCCAAAGGCGGTGGCTTCGATGAGGGCGCGGTAGATCTCGGCCGGCGTGGTGTAGAGGGTCTGACCGATAAGCAGCCCGGTGAGGCGCTGGTCGACGAGGATGGTGCGGTTGCCGTTGTTCCAGTCGAGGGCGAGGAGCCCCGATGCGCCGGGGGCGATCTTGGCCGCTTCTTTCGACAAGGCCTCGTGGGACCCGGCTCGTTCGCCTTGGGGCTGGATGTAGTTGACAAACCAGTTGAAGATGTCGCCCACGGCGGACTGCCCGGCTTCAAGACCGTAATACTTGGGCAAAATGCTGCCGGGTACGATGCCGCAGAGGCCGGGGATGTCGGGCAGTTCCTTGCGCATGGGGGCGACCATCATGTCGCAGGTACTCGTGCCGATGATCTTGACGAGCGCTCCGGGGGCGATGCCTGCTCCCACGCCGCCCAGGTGGGCGTCAAACGCCCCTACCGCCACGGGGATGCCTTCGTTGAGGCCCGTCTTTTCGGCCCATTCGGCGGTCAGCCCGCCCACGGCTTTATCGATTGTGTGGGCTTTGTCCTGCAGGCGTTCGCGCAAGGCGCCCAGCTTCGGGTCGAGGGCGCTCAGGAACTCGGCGTCGGGGTAGCCGCCCCAGGCGTCGTTGTACATGGCCTTATGGCCTGCCGCGCACACGCCTACGGTGAGTTTTTCCGGCGCTTCCGTGCCGGTGAGCATCGCCGGAATCCAGTCGGCGATCTCGACCCAGCTATGGGCGGCGTTGAACACTTTCGGGGCCACTCGCAAACAGTGCAGGATCTTGCTGAAAAACCACTCGCTGCTGTAGGCTCCGCCGCATTTCGCCAGGTATTCGGGGCGTTTTTCCTTGGCCAGGGCCGTGATCTCGACCGCTTCCTCTACCGAAGTGTGGTCTTTCCACAACCAGGCCATGGCGGCGGGATTGGTAGCGAACGCCTTTTGAAAGGCCAGGGGGCGACCGCTTTTGTCTACAGGAAGGGGCGTGCTGCCCGTGGTGTCCACGCCGATACCGATAACCTGACTCGGCTTGAAGCTTTTTAGGTGGTTTTGGGCGTCGCGGATGGCCCCTTTGATGGTGGTCTCCGCTCCCTTGACGTAATCCTCGGGATGTTGCCGCGCCAGATTCGGGTCGCGCGACAAAATCACCCCGCTCTCGCCGTGGGCATAGTTCCAGACATGGGTCCCGACCTCCTTGCCATTCGCCACGTTGACGATGATTGCCCGCACCGAGTTGGTGCCGTAGTCGAGTCCGATGGTGTAAGCCGGCATGATGGTTTCCTCCCTCCGTTGCAGGGCTGCTAATCGAGCGCCCGCACTGCATCCTCACGTTCAAAAAAGGTCTTGGCGCTGGTCATGACCAACGCATCCAGCTTGGCCGTATCGGGTTTGCCGTACATGGCCGGATACGGATCGCCGCCCGGACCCAACGGCTCGGGCGTGCAATAGCACCCAGGCCGATTGTAGTTGATCAGATACAACGCCATGATGAGCGTGTCGAGGTCGAGCATGCCCTCGCCCAGGGCGCACCGATTCGTGTCGGCCATGTGCAAGTTGATGAGTTGCTGGCCCGCCTTCCATACGGTATAGGCGATGTGGCTTTCCTCAACGAGCATATGGTACACATCGCCGTTGATGTGCTGTACGCCGGGATGGTTCACCGCCGCGATGTAGCGCTGGGCATCGGCGAAGGTATGGCAAAAACTGACCTCGGCCGAACGGATGGGCTCGATGGCGGCCTTGACATTGGCTGCCTCAAAATCGTCGGCTACGATGCGGAGCGATTCGACGGACCGGTCAAATTCCATGTCGTCGTATTTGTCGGGACGTCCCACGGCGCCGGGAACTACGAGCATGTAGCCCGCGCCCACTGCCTGGGCGAAGTCGAGTTCGCGGCGG
>PWNM01000392.1 GCA_003557825.1 Candidatus Hydrogenedentota bacterium
CGAGGGGTTCGTCAATCTGAATCATGCCGTCCCGCAGGAGAAGCACTCGATCGGCCACTTCTTCAACCTCATTCAGCAGGTGGGATGAAAACAGGACAGCGCGGCCTTGTTCAGCGGCGTTGCGCATGACCTCACTCAGGATGTCCCGACGCGCCACGGCATCGATTCCGGCGGAGGGCTCATCGAGTACGAGTAGATCGGGATGATGGGCGACGGCGGCCACAAGCCCCACTTGCGCCCGTTGTCCCCGAGACAGATCGCCCAGTGCATTCGCCCGTGGAATCCGGTAGGCGTCGATTAACGTATTTGCATACTCCATGTCCCAAGTGGGATAGAAGGCGCTGAGGAACCACATCAGATCGTCCGTGGTCATCCAGTCGAATCCGGAGCGATCCTCGGACAGATAGCCGATGCGCGCCAATACACGTTCGGGATACCGATACGGCAGTAGTCCAAAGACGCGAACATCGCCCCTCTGCGGAACGAACATGCCAATCAGATGGCGGATGATGGTGGTCTTTCCGGCTCCATTTTCGCCCATCAAGGCGACGACTTCACCTGGGGAGATGTCAAAGGTGACCCCGCGCAAAACCGGACCATCGTCGGGATCATATTCGCAGACGAGATCCTTGACCGAGATATAGGTACTCCCATCGTCCATAGTACGTCCTCACCCCAACAAGACCGGTTATCTGCCAGTCTACGATGTTAACGAAAGCAATCGTATTGCGGTAATTTGGCCTGCTCGTATTGTGCCTATTATGCGTCTATCGGTCAATTCAACCGCCGCTTAGATGGGTCCGCATTGACAACCTGTGGTATGCTTTGTTGAAATGATAGGATGTATAGCATACTGAACGTCAAGGCGGATAAGACGAGCGAACCACAGGAGATGCTTGTTGGGTTATCGAGAGCACCCATTTGATAAATGGACAGCGCCCCTGATTGTTACCTGGACCTTGTTTTTTGTGTCGGGTCTGTTCCCAGGGGTGACTTTTGACGCCCTCCGTGAGGCCGGTTGGGTCACTACACAACGGGCGATGGTCAATTCACCGCATCTGGTGACAGGAGCCTATGCCTTTTACTTGGCCCATTTTGCATTGCGCCGCGCCCAGGAAGGCGGTGCTCCACGGTGGGCTGCCCGGCTCACAGGATTCTATGTATTTGTATTGGGACTGATTGCATTTTTTGAACTGCCCTTTCGGCTGGTCATATTTGCGCCCTCCCTCCTGCGCGCCGGAGACGGGTATATTCTACTTATGGTTGGTGTGGTGAAGCTCATTGCCTGGCTGGTGTTGTACGGCATGGTGCTGCGGTACTATGCCATGGGCAATACAAGGGTTTTTGCCGAGTTGGCTCCTCAACGGCCGATCACGGCTGACCGGGGCTCCAAACCGAAACAGGATGTTGAAGAAACGGCTTTCGGAGAAGATGCCGCAGGTCGTTAACCGAATCAACGGCGGAGCATGCGTGATGCGTATTGGGACCCTAGTTCTCATAGGCATATGTGTGGCCTCGTTCCATGCCATGTCGGAGGGCGGAGCGTTGCATGTGGGTGAAGTTGCCATCCGCGGGGATGCCGTTTCCTTTCCCATTTTGCTGACGGGCGTCCCCGATGATGCCGTTGCGGGGCTCGATTTTATCCTCGAGCACGATCCCCAAACACTGAATGCAACAGGAGTTCGGTCGGGTCCGGTGACCATCGCGGCCAACAAGAGCGTAGCCGCCAACATGCGGTCTGGGCTGGTCAATGTGGTGATCTCCGGCATCAACCAGACCACATTGGCTCCGGGCGTGATAGCCGAGGTTCAGATGCGACGGGCAGCCAATGCGCCGGGCGGGGCCACGACCTTGACCATCCGAAGTACGACCTTCACTTCACCCGAAGCCGACGAGATTCCGTCTGAAGGGGGATCGTGGACTGTTGATCTTCCCCGGAGACCGGGCGGTAACGATGGGCCGGGGAGCTCGCCCGACCCGGGCATCGGTATTACTCCGCCATCGGAAAATGTGGATGATGGCAATGACGACGAGGAAGAAGACGACGTGGTTGTGGGCCTTCCCCATGCAGACGGGTCGGAGGGAAACGGCGAAGGGGACGATCCAATAGGATCCGAAGCGGAACGTCTGGCCCGGGCCATGCGCGATATCGACCAGATCCGGTCAGGTATGCGCAGTAACGACGGTATGGATGATTCCTTGAGCGCGAACCGATCGCCAAATGGCGGCCCCGGCGCCACCTCTCCCCCGTTTGACACGGTATCCGGAGAGGTAGCTCCGCTTGGGTTCGACCTTGCCGAAGCAGACGGAGACTTGGATGGCGCAAGGGATGTCGCTAAGGACCCCTCACAACCTGCCTTCGGCAATCCCCGCGGCGGGCGTGCGGCTGATGAACAGGTTGCCCCCCTGTTGCCGGATCGCTCCGACAACGGTAATGTAAACTGGATTCAGTGGACCATAGTTGCTACGGTGGCAGCGGGACTAGTTGGATTGTTCGTCTTTCGACGCCAATATTTGACTTCGAACCGGGCAACCGTAGCCCAACTCCATCGGCGTTGATTAACCAATAGCAAACGAGTGAGGAGGATTCCAATGAGCAAGTTGTGGGTAGTCATCGTGTTGTTGGCCATGGCCTTTTCAGTAGCCCCCTGGGGTGTGGCTGAAGACGAAGGCGAATGGATCCCGCTGTTCAACGGCGAAGATCTGGATGATTGGACGCCCAAGTTTCGCGGGCACGAGGCAGGTGTCAACTACAAAAATACCTTTCGTGTGGAGGACGGCTTACTTCGCGTGGTCTACGATGAATACGATACGTTCGACGATGCTTTCGGACACCTGTTCCATAAAGATACCTTTTCCCATTACCGTCTTCGAGTCGAATACCGGTTTGTGGGCGAGCAGGTTCCCGGTGGCGCGGGGTGGGCGTTTCGGAACAACGGGCTAATGCTCCATGGACAATCGCCTGAGAGCATGAGGTTGGATCAGAGTTTTCCGGTTTCGATTGAAGCTCAACTGCTCGGAGGCGATGGTGAGAACGATCGACCCAATCTGGCCGTTTGCACGCCGGGTACCCTGGTTGTTGTCGATGGCGAACTGGTACCGGCCCATTGCACAGGTCCCCAAGTTGGGCGAACTTTTCACGGCGATGATTGGGTGACGGTCGAGGTCGAAGTGCGCGGCAGCGAGGTGATTCGTCACATCCATAATGGCGATGTGCTTATGGAATACACCGAACCGCAATTGCATCCGGGCGACTCCGATGCGGCGCCTTTGGTGGAAGCACGCAATGGGGAGGTATTGCTTGAAGAGGGCACCATTTCGATTCAGGCGGAAAGCCATCCTACCGATTTCCGCCGCATCGAGATCATGGTTCTCGAACCATAATACCTAGCGGGTGCTGAGCGTAGCAGCGGAGCGGGGTGAGACGCCGGTGATGCGCTTCCCGTAGAGTCGTTCGGGAAGCGCATTGGGCTCGGGCGTGATCACGATCAAGGCCCGGATACGTTCGTCCTGAATGTACCCACGTATTTGACGAATCAATGCGGCGGAGGGTATCGAGGCCAGCTTGACCTCGATGCCCACGCCATCAGTGGTTAGCATGTCAATGATGCCCTCGTTGACGGTCACCTCGCGTTCAACCTCCATGCCCAAATCCACGAGCCATGTGAAGATGCGTTCCTGATACCGTTTTTCATCGGGGCTGCGGTCCCACACGAACGACTCGATAGCCGCCAACACTGTCCAATAGCCTTGGGGTTCCTTTATTTCGAACTCGGCCCTGGCCTGCTCGAGATCGACTTTGTATTTCACCAACATGTCGTGAGCGATGTCTTCGAGGCGTTTTCGTCCGCCATGGGAATCGAGCTCGGGGTGGTACGGCATGTCCGGATTAAGGATTTTGAAGGCTTGTTCGCTTTTTAGGTCCAGGATGGATGCGATGGCCGGGTCGGTTCCCTCGCGGCTGACAAGAAACAAGGCCAGGACACTGTCCTGCTGTCCGAACCTGTGCAATCGACCGATGACCTGATGATGAATCTGGGGTGACCAGTCCAACTCTCCGAAAACCACGATTGACGAGGCGTTCTGAAGCCCATCCATCCCCTCACCGGAACGTAAGGATAAGATCAACAGCCGCGTATCGCCCCGAATGAATGCCTGTTTGTTGGCTTCTTTTTGATGGGGGGATTCCGAGCCGGTAATCAAGACGGGGTTGTAGTCGGCCAGTACCTTGCGCCAAATGTCGTATGTGTCGCGATGCCACCCGACAAGGACCACCGGTTGGCCGCTCTCCAGGATGATCCGGGTCCGGGCCGCCACATAGTGAGCTTTCGAGACGCCCGTCGCATGGCGCAGTCGCATATCCAGCATGCCCGACGAGGTCATTCGGTCCTCGGAAGTGAAACCGAATAGGGTTTTCTTGGCTAGTTCCAGGATCTCTCCAAGGGAAGCGTTGAAACGTTTCACATCGTGGTCGACCTGTTCAGCGACAATCTGGACTTCCGGTAATTCGAGACCGACTTCTGTTTTTGTGCGCCGAATCATAAGAAGGTGCTCATGCAGCATGGCTCCCAGAGCATCCGGTTGTTCTACGATCAGCTTGTGATAGCGGGTCATTGTCCCCCACTCTTCCACAAAGTCGCGAAACCGTCCCAGACACATGGGGTTGAGCAGGTTGAGAACGTTGTAGATCTCGTCGCCGTAGTTGTAGATGGGCGTAGCAGTCAAGCCAATGCAGTAGGCGCTATGGCGGGCCACAGTCTGGGCCGCCTTGTACTTCGCCGTTCCCCGTCGTCGCAGTTCCTGGCACTCATCGAAAACAACAAACCGAAAAATTTTCTGTGCAAACACATCAATCCAACCCCGCAGACAGGAATAGCGCATAACATAGACATCCGCCGGAGGCAGCTCGTACGGAGCAAGGGATTCGATCGCGTGGATGGTGATTCCTTCAGAGTCGGATGAATGATCCCCCACGGCACGGAGCATCCCTTTGGGGGTGATGCGCACTGTGGGGGTGAATTTAGCAAACTCAAGAACAGTCTGCTCGAAGAGTTGGGTCATGGTTACGAATAGAACAGGCGTTTCTTTTTCGCGCACGATGGATGCGATAGCGACAGCAGTCTTTCCAAGCCCCACGTCGTCGGCGATAAGCAGGCGTTTCCTGAGCGTAACCGCCTCTACTGCCTTGCGTTGGTAACTGCGTAGCGGCAGCAGCAAGGGCAGGTCGGATAACGGCGGCACATCCGTATGGATCTGAAATTGATGAACGGCGTCTGCATGCATCAACTCCTTGGCAATAAGCCGTTCGAGGGTCGGCCGGTCGACTTCATCTACAGCCAACGGGTAGAGTTTTAGAAACCAATTGAACTCGGTCCAAAAGCCAGGGATGCTTGCCGGTAGGCTGATTACGCCGGACTCTCGTGACGAAACGGAAGGGAACAACCGGCGGAGCTTCATGGCCACGTCGGGCCGCACCTGGGTAAGACGCCAGGTCCGTCCCTTTTTCTCGATTCGTCCATAGGGGGATTCCTGGACAAGCTGAGCCGGAGAAAGCCGGTCGTATAGCACATGCTGTGCTTCGCGGGAATGTATCGACGGCAGCGGCTCTGGTTTGGTCATGATTCTGCCGCAGGCTCCTTGCTGGCAGCCACTAATTCATCGAAATTCGTTGCAGTGGACATACGATCGACCATGGCGGGCTCACGGACCAGTTGGGCAATCTGAGCCAATGTGTTAAGGTGTTTCTCTGGGGATTGCTGTTTGGCGCTTAGCAGCACAAAAAGCAGCGGCGCCGGTCGAGTTAACGAGGGATGCAGAAACCCCTTGTGATTGACGCCCAGGAAAACGACGCTGTCTTCAACAACGGCAACATGGGCATGCAATAGCATAGCGCCCGGTGTTAACTCAACCGGATCGGCATCGGAAAGCCTTGTCACCAGACTGTCCAACAGCCCCGGTTGAACACTGAACGACGGCGAAAGCAACTCATGCAGGGCCTCCGATATATCTACGCCGTCCAGATCGAATCTCGCACGCGCTTCGGTCAGACCGGGTAACAGAGCTTCAGCATCCGCGCTAGGCTTGGGCCGCTCGATCGGTTCAGTTTCGAACTCGGGCGGAAATACAACGAGCAATCCAAGCTTGGGATATTCACGGGCAATGGCAGATGGCATACGCTCGAGGGCGGGTTGCCAGGCAAGGCGTCCCCTCCGAACGCTCAGCAGGATGACAAGATCGCCCGTTTCCAGAAAGCTCCGTAGTCCCGGGAGGAGCCCGTGCCATGCGTGAATCGGCTGGAACTCCACAGGGATATGGGGACGCATACTTTCTATGGAATTCCGAACCCGATTTATGGACTCATCGAGGGCCACAATATGAAGCTTGGCGCCAATTTGATTCGTTAGGATCTTCAGCGACCCGATAGCGGTATTGAATCCCGATTGTCGTTCAATAAGGGGCGGCATGGCCAACACAACCCGTTTGGTCGTGTTTAAAGGGTCGCCCAACCGAGCGATCACGATCATCTGGCGGGTTTGTTCGAGAACCCGATCCTGAATGGTATGGAAAACAATATGACGGGCTGACGATTCGCCGGCCCAGCCCATGATAATAGTCGACACGCGCAGTTCGCGCAACGTCCGGAGGATGCCTCCAGCCACATTGGTCTCGATGCGTGTAACGGGCTGCACAGGAACCTCGGCGGCAGTCGCTCGTACCACGGCGTTTCCTAGCAATTTCTCACCCGATGCGACGTTGGAATCCACTTCCGGACCGTCTAGGGCAACATTGATAGGTAGGACGGGCTCCTTTGTTTCTTTCGGGCGTAGCATAAATGCAAGATCCATTAGAGCGTCGGCCGTGCGGTCGTTACTCAGGGGTATCAAAATGCGGTCGGTTGTCCTAAGCGGGCCTTCCTGTTTATCTTCGCTACTGAGTACGATGCGACGACCAAATCGTTCTGTCACCCATGGACCTACGATGCACGTCACCAGTATCATCATGATGGTCCCGTTGAGTACCGTTTCATCGAATAATTCTATCCTGTAACCCACAAGCACCGCAGCCAAGGTCGCTGCAGCTTGATTTACGCTCAGGCCAAACAGGATCCATCCTTCATCGCTGGAATAACCTAATATCTTCTGAGCAATCCAGGCGCCAATCCATTTGGTAATCATTACCATAACGACCATATATATCGCGATGGCCCATGCTTCGCTGCCAGCTACCAAAACGCGCAAATCGACCAGCATGCCCACCGATAGCAGGAAAAACGGGATAAACAACGCGTTGCCCGTAAACTCGAGCCGGCGCATCAAAGGGCTTTGTTCGGGAATGAGCGAACTAAGGGCCAATCCTGCCAAGAACGCGCCGATGATAGGCTCGATTCCGGCAATTTCCGCGCCGAAAGCACTGAGGAAAACGGCCGCCATGACAAAGATAAACTCGGACGGACCATCGGGGTCGATGTTTCGGAAAAACCAGTAGGCGATTCGGGGCAATATGTATAGAGCAATGAAAATCAACAAGGCAATCGAGATTGCCTGGCGTATCCAGAATAGGGCGTTTAACTCACGAACTGAGGCTTCAGCAACGACCGATAGGACCATCAACGCCGCTGTGTCGGTTAAGATAGTCCCGCCAATGGCCGTGGTCACCGCCCTGTTTTTCGCGATACCGAGCCGGATGACAATGGAATATGGGATTAGCGTGTGGGAAGCGAACATACTGGCCAACAAAATAGCGGCCGGCCAGGAAAAGCCAAATAGATAGAAGGCGAACACCGCCCCTAGAATTTGGGGAAGCAGAAAGGTTGTCGCTCCGAAGGTGAGACTATGGTTTCGTTGACGACTAAATTGGTTGAGGTTTATCTCTAGTCCGGCTAGGAACATAAGATAAATCAGCCCCACTGTTCCTAGCAGTTCAAATATACCCTCCCGTGCAAATAGGCCCAGCCCATGGGGCCCGACGATGATGCCTGAGACGATGAGTCCGACGATTCCCGGAAGTCGCAACCGCGTGAAGAGCAGCGGCGCCACCAAGATAATAAGCATGACCAAAGCAAAGATAAGTACCGGATCCTGCACCTCAAGATGCAGCTCACTTAAGTGTTCAATAATCTCTGCCATTTTCCCCCTGTTTGGCGTCCCGTTGCTCAGGCTTGTTTTGCATCGACTACTGGGAACCTGTTAGAAAACGCCGTGTTCGATGCATGGTCTGCCGGAAACCGTTGCGACATAAATTGCCGACGAATTGATGCGCCAGGAATGCCGTGCGCTGGATGGTGCTCATCTGTTTCCAACGGTCTGCTCGGTTTTCCAGTACATGGAATTCATCGACCACGGATGCAATGCGGCTTTGGATATGAGATGGGCAATGGACGCAATAATCCATTGGCTTTTGTGCCGAAATGGCGTCTCGGACCTGTTTCATATAAGGACCTGTCCAGACTTCATACAAGCTCGAATCCTGAATTGATTGAGCGTCTTCATCGTAAAACACGCAACAAGGCCCTGCTTTTCCGTTGGCTGTAATGGTTAGATTAAGCCAAGGCTCATGGCACAGGGCATTAAGAATTGGCGGTTTGTTTGGTTCATCCGTAGATTGCGATGTGGGCGAATCCTTGCCGGATACACCCAGCAAAAACCACAGATTGTGTTCCAGTTCGAGTCGGTCGGCCAACTGGGCCGCCTCACGAAGTTGATTGGGTAAGGCGGTCTCCATTTCGGTGTCTAACGCAAAAGATGCTGCCACCTCATGATCGGGTACCAACCGGGAAAAATGACAGCCGCAACACCCGAGTTCGTCGGCGAGAATGACCATGTCAGTTAACCGATCGTAATTCAGGCGATTGATAACGGGATGAAGTGATACCAAGGGCAACAACGTATGGTGCTGTGCTTTGAGACGCTTTAAAAGGCGTAGCGTTCGCGTTGTCCGTTCAAAGGATCCATCGGAGCGAACGGCATCGTTGGATTCCGGAGTGGGTCCATCGAGACTCACTTTAAGCTGCTGCCAATCTGTAGAAGTCAAAGCGTTCAGGTGTTCTTCCGTGAACAGGGTGGCATTGGTATGGATACAACCGTTCATCTTTCGGGCGCGAATCCGCTCGCACATGGCCATGACTATGTCGCCCCGGACCATCGGCTCGCCTCCGCCGACGATGCACCATTCACGTACGCCCAGATCGGCCGCTTCATCCACCAGCTGGAGGAGTCGCTCATCGGGGATCTCATTATCATACATAGTGGGGCCATACCGCTCTTCAGCCGACCGTTCCCAACAAATGCGGCATTTCTGATTGCACCGGTTGGTCGGGAAAACACTAATCTCCCATGGTCCGGGTTGGCCTCCTTGCTCCCATTGAAGCAGGCGCCCCACGCGGGTATCATCGGTGAGCATCCAGCGTTTGTCCATTCGATTCGGCCTCCAATAGGACCATTATAGCGAAAAACGAGGTCCTGACGCCGATTTTGATGCATGACCTTGTTTCACCGGGGGTGTGCTTTTTGACAGCGTGATGATGATATCCGCACAATGCCGTGTACATGATCACGAGGAGGATAATCCCATGTATGGCGTAAGCGGCACAATTATCTCGATAGCCATGATAGCGCTTGTCGGAGCCATGGCCCATTCCGAGGAGGCTTTCTATCTCGTTCGCGATGGGGAATCGGCGTATTCCATTGTCATCCGGGACAACGCCCGGGAACCGGAGCAAACGGCAGCCCGGGAACTGCAGAGCTATCTGGAAACGGCCACAGGGGCTACCCTGCCTATCGTGCATGAGTCGGATGCACGTGGGGAATCCAACATTTACGTTGGACATGTGAATCGGTTTGGCGAGCTCTTTCCGGATATTCGACTTGATGAACTTGGAAGCGACGGGATTATTATAAAAACTCATGAAAACGCCCTCTTTCTGTGCGGCGATGAGCCGCGGGGGACGCTTTATGCAGTGTATGAGTTTTTGGAGGAGGTCGTCGGTTGCCGATGGTGGACATCCACCGAAGAGCATGTTCCAGAACGGACCCGATTGGCTGTTCCGGAGCTGGATACAATCTATACGCCGCCTTTTCGTTATCGGGAGCTTTGGTACCACGATACGTTTGATGGACTGTTCGGCGCACGGTTGCGATTGAATGGCCATCACCATCCGGTTCCGCCTGAATATGGCGGGCATTACAGCATCTTGGGCTGGTGCCATACCTTCTACTCGCTGCTTCCCCCTGATACATTTTTTGAAAAGCAGCCTGAATGGTACAGCGAAATCAACGGGGAACGAACCTGGCAACACGCCCAACTCTGCCTGACAAATGACGAGATGCGCGCCGAACTGACCCGGAACGCACTGGATTGGTTGCGTGATAATCCGGATGCAGGGTACATCTCCATAAGTCAGAATGACTGGTACGGCCGTTGTGAATGCGCGGAATGCCTGGCCGTGGAGAAAAAAGAGGGCGCGCCTTCGGGTCCACTCCTGCATTTTGTCAACGCAGTGGCCGAGTCAATCGAGGAAGAGTTTCCCGAAGTGCTTGTCGAGACCCTTGCCTACCAATACACCCGACAAGCTCCGGAGCATGTGCGTCCCCGCCACAACGTATTGATGCGTCTGTGCTCGATTGAATGCTCCTTCGCAGAACCGCTTACCGCGGAGGTAAACGCCG
>PWNM01000430.1 GCA_003557825.1 Candidatus Hydrogenedentota bacterium
GCAGCATGGGAAGCGAAGGTATGTCGCAGCGTATGGGGATTGCAGTGGGGCAGGCCCGCTTGTTTAATGATCCGATAGTACGGGCTAGTGTTGTGTCAACCGCTGCGTTGGGCACATCGATCGCTATTGTTAACAAAGCGGCTTTTGTTTATGTTAACAGTAAATGGGAGGAAAGTAAAGCGGGGTGTTTGACCTATCCTAAGCTATTGCAATATAATAGTTTATAGATTTGATAAGCCGAAGCTGCACGAAGTGAACTATTCGATTCAATATTACGCACACATATACCCCGACGGCCCCTTTGATGCATAGTTACACCGCCGTTTCACACAGGCGTCGGAGTTCGTCCAGGTAATGACGGTAATCATCGAATGAGACGGACGGGTGGACGCTGTGGTCGAAGCTGGGAATATAACCGCCTTGGGGTCCGAGGGTACCGACCTTGGTGCGGACTTCCTGTTCAAGGTCGGCTCCGCCTTTGGCGATGGCTCGTTTATCGATGCCGCCGATCATCTGCAGTCGGGGGTACTGCTCGCGGAAAGCAAGGGGGTTGCTGTTGGCCGCGTTTTCCAGGGGTAGGACGCCGGTGAATCCCCCTTCGAGATAGAGCGGAACAAGAGACCGAATGTCGCCATCAGAATCGATGATAAGGGTCTTTACCCCATGATCTTTCAGAAATTGGGTCAGACGCTGATAGCGGGGGACCATGAATTCACGCACAAAACCGGGACCGACCATGGGGCCGGTCTTAAAGGCCATGTCTTCACCAAGCTGCACCATATCGACTTCGACATCGGTAACGGCCCGTTCCCACATTCGAATCATGAAGTCCGTATGAAAGTCCATGACCTCGTGAATCCAGTCGGGCTCTTCGAGGAACGCCATAGACATGCGATTGAAATCCATGAAATCACGAAAGAAGGCCAGCAATCCACGGCATACGAGCCCAACCGGGTAGTCCCGTGTACGAAGCTGCTCGACCATCTCGAGCCAGTTGGCGGGGTAGCGTTCGGGACGCGTTGGATCCAGGCGCTCCTTGAGTTCGAGGAAATCGTCGCGGGTCCTGATGGGAAACTCAATATGATGGGGCATGGCGGAACCGTATTTGAACTCTTTTTTTACCACGCCAACGACATCCCGAACGATACGGGTTTCGTCATCCTCCTCGAGCACTTCTACGGGAAAGGGCGGCACAAAGTTGAAATCTACGGGCAACCACACGAAGGGATCATAGCCAAAGTAGGCATTGGGATCAGCATCGGCGGGCATGCCTTCGGCGATCCACCGGTCTCGGGTCTCGGGCCAGTAAAACATAAACTCCATGAAAGGAAGCCGATCAGGCGCTTCGAAGGTCATGACTGCGTTAAATCTTTCGCGTGCGTTCATTGAAAAAACCCTTTCGCTGTTTGCCCTACTATAAGATGAGCGGAGTTATTGCACTACCTTCCCCTTCCACGGCTGGAGTCCATTTTGGACATGCCCGGGAATAAGCCAATGAAATACTCCGTTGTCATTGTGATAACATGCACGAATAACTCGCATCCACTTAATCATTGACCCGTCCAATAAGTCATGATAAAGTGTATGGGCAAAGAGGCACAACCATACGCCTTTTTTGCATACAAACTAAGGCCGCAAAGTGACGGCAAATACGCTTGATAACGCAAACCAAATTCGGTTTGATTAAGGATAGTGGCATATATGGTATCCCAGCAACTCATTCAGGAAGCCGAGACCCTCGAGCAGACCCGCGAACGGATGAAATCGAGGTTGGCCCGCCTCATACCTGAAGCCGAAATCACGCTTAAAGCTGAACTAGCTTACGAAATCAACCGGCTCAAACGCGAAATCGACGCAGTGATCCTGGGTCATAACTACATGGAGCCGGCATTGTATGTTTCCGTACCGGACTACGTGGGCGATTCACTCGAACTTTCGCGAATTTCCGCCGAGACCGAAGCCGATATCATCGTATTCTGCGGGGTGCAGTTTATGGCCGAGACTGCGAAAGTATTGAGCCCGGAAAAGATGGTCCTGATCCCCGCTGAGGAGGCCGGTTGTTCCCTTGCCGCGGGAATCACGGCAGAGGATGTACTTACTTTACGACGGCGCTTTCCTGGTGCGCCCGTCGTGACTTACGTGAATACCTACGCCGATGTAAAGGCCGAATCCGACTATTGCTGCACCTCGGGAAACGCGACTGCGGTGCTCCGACATTTACTGGAGCAAGGCCATGATAAGATCCTCTTCTTGCCGGACGAGTTCCTGGCGAAAAACACTGCGGCAGAAATGGGCATCCCTTTCGTTGCCGGGTGGACTGAGGACGGTCCGGCCAAAGCAGCGAGTATCAAGAGAGCGATAATCGGATGGAACGCTCGGTGCGAAGTCCATGACCTTTTTACCGTTGATGACGTGCGAACCGTGCGGAAGCAATTCCCCGAGGCGATTGTACTGGCCCATCCGGAATGCAGCCCCGAGGTTATCGACGAAGTAGACGTATCGGGCAGCACAAAGAAAATGGTGGAATACGTCCGCGAATCGAATGCTCGGCAATTCATGCTCTTCACGGAATGCAGCATGGGCGACAACATCGCGGCGGAGAACCCGGATAAGGAAATGATAAGGTTGTGCAGCCATCGCTGCCCCTACATGGCTCA
>PWNM01000008.1 GCA_003557825.1 Candidatus Hydrogenedentota bacterium
TGGGCCGGATTGGGCGTCTTGCTTTGGGATGGCGAAGAACTATTGTTCAACACGTATACAAACGGCCAATTGACAGAGGAAAATCCGGTAGAAGGGGCATGGACGTCGGACGGGACTGTTCTGGTTGTTCGGCTTCCTCTCGATTGGTTTCCCGACGCGCAACAGCACGGCCTACGGGTGGGTCTTGGCATGGGCGGACAACACACGGCAGCCGCCGGACGGCCCGTACATTTTGATTTTGCCCCATTCGGAGTGGCGGTTGACGGCCCGAATGCAGATAACGAGTTCCGGGTACGCATCGCCGCCGGGTCCGAAGGTGCGACGATTCAAAGTACCGCCCTTGGGATAGGCAATGGAATGACGATGGAACCCCATGATGTGGTCCACATGGCCCTGTCGGCCACTCAGGGCCCCATTGGTCCCGAGCAAACACTTGCTTTCGGGGCGGATGAGGCCGAGGATTTTGTGCTCCACCTGTTCGAATACGACCCCCTGGAACGGACCTTGGTGTTGGCCGAAGGGTTATTAGACAGGCTTGAGGCCAAGGGGCTGGAGGTTCACGGGAAACGACGGCAGTTTGCCGAGCATCGCGAACAGCAGCGGATGCTTCGTACCGCGCCGGTACCAGAAATCCGCCGCGCCTTTTTCGACGCCCGCATGGACATGCGTACGCTGTATATGCGCGACCCGGATCTGGCGCCCCTCGACCATATACTCTTCGCCAAACGCCACCCATTTCATCCGTCCCATAATTACAGTGTCTTACTCGATTCGCTCTGGCAGCCGGGGGGTGGCGTGTACCTACTGGAAATCCCCCGAAACCAAGATCGGCTGGTTCCCGAGGAGGCAGTTATCCAACGACTCTACGACGCCGAAGAGGGTATCGTGCGGAATCCCATGGCATCCTTTGATCGCGACGCCATCTATTTTGCCCATCGCGCTACCTACGATGACAACTACATCATCTATCGGATGAATCCCGATGGTTCGGATGTCACGGCCCTGACCGATGGCGAGTTCCACGATTACTGGCCCTGTCCCCTACCCGATGGAAGCCTGACGTTTATCAGTACGCGGTGCCGGATTCGCTTCTTATGCTGGCGTCCACAGGCGGCAGTGTTGTACCGGATGGACGGCGACGGCAGCAATATACAACGCCTTTCCTACGCCAATCTGACGGAATGGGCTCCGTCGGTCATGAATGACGGACGTATTATCTGGACCCGCTCGGAATATCAAGATAAAGGGGCTGATTACAGCCACACTGTATGGTCCATTCGACCCGACGGCACTCATCCGGAGTTGGTCTTCGGCAACACCATTCTCCAGCCGAACGGCTATGCCAATGCCCGCGAGGTACCGGGAACCATGGAGATGGCCAGTACGCTGATCTCGCATTTCGGCGACTTGAACGGACCGATTGCGCTGATCGATTTGGCCAAGGGACGATTTAACCCCGATGCCATCACGAGCATCACCCCCGAGGTGCCGTGGCCGGGTGCGCCGCAGCGGGAGGAAACCTTTCGTGATCCGGTACCCATATCGAGCGATCACATTCTGTGCTCCCATGCGCCCCGCGAGACCTTTTTCCTGTACATCATCGATCGATACGGACACCGGGAAGTACTACATGCGGACCCGGCGATTTCGGCCATGGTGCCCACGCCGTTTCAGGTTCAACCGGCGCCGCCTATCATTCCCGACTATCAACCGGTTTCAGACGATGATATGGGCGAGTTTATCTTGAGTGATGTTTACGAAGGCATCAAGGAGTTCGTTTCGCGAGGCGACGTGAAACACATCGCGGTCTCCGTCGAGGCGGCCCACGACGTCGAGCAACTGTCCTGCGGTTCCTATCGCGACGATTACGAAAACTTCATGGATTGGTATGCGTCGCCTGTGGACATTGTCAACGGCCCCTACGGGTGGCCTTCGTATGTTGTCAAGGAGTCCCTTGGCACAGTCCCTGTCGAGCCGGACGGTTCCGCCCGGTTCCGCGCTCCTGCCGGTAGGGTCTTGTATTTTCATGTTCTGGACGAAGACTACAACGAACTGCAACGCATGCGCAGCGTGGTCCAACTGCAACCGGGTGAACAACGCAGTTGCGTCGGGTGCCACGAAGATCGAAAAGATGCTCCGGGGATACATCCGCTGGGCATGATGGGCACGCCAGCCCGCGAACTGGAACCGCCGCCCTGGGGTGCGGGGCCCTTCTCCTATGAACGGATCGTACAGCCCGTATTGGATCGCCACTGCATCTCGTGTCACGATGGAACTCGGAAAGATAGGCTCGATCTACGAGGAACCCTGGACGAACATCGCGTTCCCGCTTCGTACCGAACCCTTATTACCCAGGGCCTGGTCCATCACGCCGATTGGCATTGGAATGCCGGGGGCAACGAAAAGGCCGATCCCCTGAGTCTGGGTACGGTTCGAAGTCGCCTATGGGACGTCCTCAACGCAGGACATCATGATGTATCCCTCACAACGGAGGAAATGCGGCGCATCAAGACATGGATCGACCTCAATTGCCCGCTATGGGACGACTACCGAGATCGTAATACCCGTCCCCTTCCCGACGCGGAACAGGCGAAAGCGACGCAGGATTAATCGGCTCCGTTGTAGCGGTCAAGGAATCACCCTTTCCTGCCGATAAATGCAGTGGGAAAGGAGCTGCAATGACGGCGCAATTAGATGAATTCTGTGTGGTCCTTGAAGAAGAGCTTCACCGCCAAACGGCGGTGCGGGAGGCGCTCGAATCGCAGTATGCGGCCCTGGCCGATCGCGACATCGAGAGACTCGAGGCGGCTACGGCGCGGTTGCGCATATTGAGTCGCGAGGCGCTCGCGGCCCAGACCCGTCGCATGGCTCTACTCGACCACGTGGTTAAGACCTTCGGACTGCCGGAGCGGAACCTGTCTCACATCGTGGCCGCCGTCGATGAACCTTGGAAAAGCCGCGTCGCTACGCTCCAATCCAGGCTTAAATCCGTACTTCAGGCCGTGGAGCCGTTGGTGCAACGGAACACAGTCATGATGCAGCAGTCGGCGCGAATCACCGAGCGGGCGCTTGCGTCGATCCATGATGAGCCTTCCGGGGCTTTCGACTACGCCTACCTTCCGTCGCGACGAACCGCCTCCGTACGTCAACCGGCGTTTATCGACCAAAGGGGATAACCACCGATGAGCATGATGCGCATAACACAACGCCTGATGACCGACCGGGTCATGCTTAACCTGAACAGGCACACCCGAAACCTGCTCGATGTTCAGGAGAAACTATCCACCGGCCGGCGAATCAACTCCCCTTCCGATGACCCCATCGGCGTACGGCGCGCGATTAACACCCGGACGATCATTCAAAAAAGCGAGCAGTACAGCGCCAATATCAAAATGATGAAGCCGCAGATGTCCGAGACGACATCGCAGATCCAGACGATCCTGGACAACGTGGGGCGCGCCTATGAGCTCACCTTGCAAGCGGCAAACAGCGTCTACTCCCAAACGGAGCAGGACAATCTCGCGGAGGAGATCAACCAGGTTCTGGAATCGGTTCTCGAACGGGCGAATCACCGCACCAATGATCGCTATATCTTTGCGGGAACCAAAACCCGAACCGAACCGTTCGAAGCCATTCGCAATGCCAACGGCGAAATCGAGCAGGTGGTCTATCGGGGCAACTCGGAGTACATCAATCTCGCCGTATCGGACACCTCGAAGGTCGCCATTAACGAACCGGGTGATCGAATCCTCCAAAGCGCCGAGGCCGACGTGTTCCAGACTTTAATCGATATTCGCGACAACATGCGGGCCATGGATGTTGATGAACTCCAAGAACGCCTGGGCGAAATCGAAACCATCCAAGAGCAAATGCTTCGTGGTCTTGCCCGAGTGGGGGCCGCCCAGAATCGCATCTTCCGAAGCGAGGATGACACAGAAGATTATATCCTGGCGAATCAGATCCTACTTTCCGATACCCTGGATGCCGACTTCGCCGAGACCATCATTGACCTGAATGTGAGGCAGAATGCTTATCAGGCCGCGTTAAACGCCGCAGGACGGACGCTTCAACCCAGCTTGCTGGACTTTGTCCGGTAGTCACATCAACCGATTGTCCTATTCTTCAATGGGGCCGTCGCCGACGTAGACCCTGATTGTGGTATCCGGATCGACCTGCAGAAGAACCGTCGAGGGGGTATCGCTCCATGTATTGCCAACGGCATACAGCCCTTCCCCATGGCTTGCCCGAATCACTCCGCCATAGGAGTCGCAGCTGATCCATGGCGAGACGCCCTCGATGCGATTGTTCCGAAACACGACATCGGCAAAGGATCCGATACGAAACGCGGGACCGGGCGCCCCTTTGACCGTATTGCCCTCGAACAACACATTCCGAAACACCGGGTACGATGTTGGTCCGGAAGGCAAATAGACACCCATATGTACCGCGGCTCCCTCGCTCGGTCCGTAGGCATTGGGATTGATGACCGTATTATTCCGAATCACCAGGTTCTCAACGGTGTATCCCTCGCCCCAGCGGGATTCCCATCCGGTCTCGATTCGCATGGCCTCGTGGCGGTTGTTCTCGAAGACGTTGTTCTCAACAAGGCCATGACTCGCATGAATCAGTACGCCCCGGGTCCAGTTATCGAAGAAACGGCTGTTGCGGATGACGAAATGACTTGAATCATAACGGCGGTTGAACAGGATGGCATCGTGGGGCAAATCCTGTGGCACCGGATCCTCAAACCGCATCAGCGCCTCTTCCCTGTCGCGGTCATATTCCACCGCTGTCAGCACAGACTGGAAGCCTGTCGGTGAAAGGTCGCCGTTACGGAATTCGATGAGATCCCCTTCTTCGTACTCGTTTCGCCACCAGACAATGTTCTCGGCGATTACCGTATGGGTATCAACAATCCGCACCCCAAGGGAGTTGTTGTCATGGATGTTGATCCCATCATCGCCGCAACCTCCGAACTCCGCACCGTCAATGATGCTGTACCCCTTGGAACGGGCGACATGGTAGCCGTCCGTGGTGCATGTTATGGGCCGAAGTTCCCCTTCGGGATGGGCAATGCGACAGTCGATAAGCCGCCAATACTGTTGGTCGCCGTTAACATAAAACCCCATACCCGGGAATGAATGTATCGTAATGTCGCGCAGGGTCAGATGAACGTTGTCGCGCATATCTATTACAAAACGATTGTAGGTGTAGTTGCGAACCAGATAGGTTTCGCCGGCGCGAATGGTCTGGGGGGACTCGGGCACTACGTGGAATGCGCCGGGACCTGTTTTCCCAATGGATTCCACCTCGAATGCGCCAATTTGGGGCCCGGCCTGATAAATACCGGTGTCCGGATCAATATTGGCCATGCCGTTCCACCAAATATCCTCCGGATCAAGTTCGGGCTCGTCGTGGAATTCAATATCAAACCAGCTGCCGTCGGATGCGGCGTCCGTCACATAGCCATAATAGGCCAGCGCGTGCACGTCCCAGTCCCAGTCCACTCGAAAATCGCGGAGTTCAGCACGGTGAAGCCGTTGTACATCGAAGGCCATGGGGCGCTCGGCAGTTCCATAGACAAACAAGGAACCGCAGCCATCGAACAGGAGGTCCTCGAAGTCATGGATGACAACCGAGCCTCTGGCGGGAAAATCATAGGTACCGGGAGGTACCCGTACAATGGCGCCTCCAGACTTGGGAGCCGCATCGAACGCCGCTTGGAAGGCCTCGAAATTCCGTTCGGGGGCATCCGACGGCAGACCACCCTCTTCACGAGATATCGCACCGAAGTCGGAAACACAAAACACGGGCGCATCGACAACATGCGGGGTATCTACGGTAAACGGCTCCGGACCACGGATTTCGGGCAAGGAATCGGGCGGTGAATCAACCAGCTCATTATCGGTCCAACTCTTCCAGCCGCTCCCCTCTTCGATGGTGATAGAGTCGATAACGACCGTACCACTGAAATGAACCCCAAGATGGATGCGGAAATCATCTGCCTGGGGCAGGCTAATCGGAAACGAGACTTCATCAGGCGAGTTCGGCTCCCCACGCCATTGAATCCACCGGTCCACGCCGTACCCGAGCGCATCGGACCGCACGAACAGGTAGAAACCGCTCTTGGAATCGGGCAAGGCCTTGGGTTCAAAGGAAACGATAATTCGATAAGCCTTGCCTCCCTCAAACAATCCTTCGGGCGATACCGCCCCGGAATGCCATGGCCACGTCTGCCCTTCGTCTGGCACATGAATGCGCAGTCCTTTGTTACCGTCCGGACGTTCCACCAGCTCCGCGTGCTGCGTCCACCACTCATCAACAATGGTCTCTGCGTTGAACCGAAGGCAGGAAAGATCGGAATCATTCTGGCCGGTAAGGGCCTGGGCCAACAGCGTGAGGGCCAAAATCATCATGAACGCGCCTCCTCCATGTAGGGGAATACCTATAGGTTATTCTGGGTCCCGCTCCCACAGCTCCGGATTCATGACCCGATGGGACCGTTTGGGCATTGCCTTCAGACGTTCGTAGGCCAGGCGGGGTGTGAAATCGTGGTTCACAATGCCGAAGTTCTCCTCGTTATAATCGGGGTCTTCCCCCGTGCACCAGAAGTTGTACCAGAAGACACGATCGATCATGGGGTGCCGTAGGGCGACGTCATACACCTCTTCGAGAAAAGCTGCCTGATCGGCTTCCGTACGCTGGTTGACGGTAGCCAACCCCACCTCATTTATCCACATCCGCTTGTGTCCGTCTCCATTCCGGTCCATGATGCTCCAGGCCGTATTGATTCGGTCGGTAACTTCGACGCCGTCGTACCCATAGGTGTGAATGGCCAGTATATCGAACCAGGGCGCCGCTCCCGCATCGTACAACCGCTGCAAAGGCTCGGGCTCGTAGTCCGCGCTCGCCCACCCATGGACACCGTCGGTAGCCAATCCGCCTATGACGATCTGGGCATCGGGATCGACCGAACGGATTACTTCTGCCGTCGCCCGCAACAACGGAACGAAATCCTCGAGGGGCGATTCCCAGAACTCCCAATCCTGTTCGTTCCAGACCTCCCATAGGTTCACCCGGTCGTGATAACGTTCAACGACCATTCGGACATGGGCCCGCCAATCGTCCATATCGGTCGGGGGAAAGGCCCAAAACCGTTCGTGCTCCGGTTCCGGCGACGCCCAGCGGGGGATACCAAGCAAAGTCACATAATATTTCAGGCCATGCTTATCCGCCTCGTCCATGGCGAGATCGAAGCGCCGGAAATAGTCCTCATCAATGTCGCCTTGGTCTGCCTCTAGGAAGCTCCAACCGATGACATAACGTAACCATTGAATCCCTGCTTCGGCGTTCATCCGCACGGCGCGCCGGATATCATCGTCGTCTTGATAGAGCCAGGGCAAGCCAAAATTGACGCACATGCCGTAAGGCTCATAATCATCTTCCTCGGCAACTACGATCTCGGACTCAGGAAGTTTATCCCGCGACCACCCCTCGACCCGGTCGATACGAAGCTCATCGATGGCAATTCGCCCTCGATTGCGAATGCCCAACATCAAAACGGTGTCATCATACGGACCCAGAGCAACCCGTTTTTGCTGAACCCGCTGTTCCTCGCCTGGATCCTCCCGAAAGGCGACATAGGAACGCCAGGCCCAAGGGTAACGTTCGAGTTCCTGTTGCGATTCGAAAGTAAAGTAGAAGGAATCATCGTCGTTATCGCCCCGATCGAGTATGCGATAACGCAGGGTCAGAAAATACCGCCCCTTGGGTTCGAAGAGTCCCGGCGGGGTACGGAAAAACACATTCCATTCCCCGTCGTGCTCCATCGTGTCGGCGATAATGGCGGGCGCGCCGTCATCGGACGCAGCGATCTGGGCAAAGGACAGCAGCTCCCCTTCCGTTTCCGTGCCGCCCTGGTAATGAAATACGGTATCCTGCAAGGGCAACGGTCGTGGCTCCACGTCCATCGGCGCACCGGTACAAACCGTAGCGATAAGCAATCCTAACGGGATCAGCATGTTTCTCCTCCCACTCCAGGTTACGTTCACATAATGACGGGGACCCACCCGATCCATTTTCAATGATGGATGGATCCCCGGGAACCGGCTTGTGCAAATTTACAGCCGGCTATCGTTCAACCAAATCCGCCTGCGGCCGACATATTGTGTGCCAGATTAGCTCCAGGACCACCGGGATCGGGGTTGTTCATCACGGGGAAAGCGCTTCCAAAGCGAATGAACTGGACATGACCATCCATCCACAGTACGTTAGAGCCTCCCGGCACATGGTTGAACTGTAGGATCGAGTTGTCCCGAATGCCCGTCCATTCCTCCATGTAGGATCCACTCCCCCACACGGCGCTGGTGTTGCCCCAGGCATCCATCATCACTGGAATCGTGCTTTGCGCCTGAGCGCCGGCGGCAGGATTATTAATGTCGGTGATGAAGAACCGTTCGATGCCTTCCCGGATACGGGGATAGCTCGACGGCAAAGGCGTTGAATGGTCATCATCCAGGGTTGTCCAGTCTCCGGGCCACTGGGAACGCACAGCATAGCTCCAAGGGACCCAGGCCCACCAGTCGGGCGCCTGATAACCCGGGAGCGGATACGTTAAGTCATGCTTGCCCGCACTGGGAATGACATAAATGGCGTCCATGGGGACCGTAAACTCACAACCGAACTGGGCCGTGACACTGGAATCATAAAACTGGTTTGCCCCGCTGGCCCAATTTCCCGGATGCTGCACCGCATTCCAATGCACGCCATTCATGCTGACGATAACATCGGCAAGCTGGGAATTCGACCGTACCGCCCAGGGGATGTACACGTAGGACGGCATGAGCGAAAGCATGGTATGGAGACAGGCTTGGCCCGCGGGAGGATTGCCCGCTTGCGAGACACGGGCTGCTATCTCGTTGACCTGGCCGGCAAAATCCGATTCAATGCCCCACGCCTGCCCATAGTGATCGCTTCCCGAGTCGGAGGGACACCGTGCGATGGCCGGATCGTTCCAGTAGTCCGGGTATAGTTCCGTCGAGTCGATGCCGATATGAAAGTTCATCCATGCAGGCCAATGGGTACTTGCCCCGGGGAAGCGTCCGCCACGATCCTCGCTGGAGTACATCTTGAGGACGAGCCCCCATTGTTTCAGGTTGTTGGCGCAGGATGCCCGTCGAGCCGCTTCTCGCGCACGCGCCAATGCAGGCAACAGGATCGCCGCCAGAATGGCAATGATCGCGATAACAACCAGTAGCTCAATGAGTGTAAAGCCTTTACGTTGCATTGCAAAACCCTCCTCAGATTGGCCCTATGGAGCCTATATCTTTATCACAGGGCGTCATGCCCTGATCTCCAACCTCATGCTAGCAGGAAAACATCGGGCTGTCTTCCGGATATGTTGCGATCATATCGAAAAAAGTAACACTTCAGAGGTCGTTAAAGGACAGATACTGATAAAACTGCTTCTATGCATACCGGTAGGCTTGGGGCGGGCAGCCGCAGGCCTTGCGAAAGGCCACGTGAAATGCGCCGACCGTTTGAAAGCCCGATTCTGCGGCAACGTCCCGTACCCGCATAGACGTAGTCGTCAGCAAAAGCTGGGCATGATAGATGCGCAGCATGGAGAGGTAGTGTTTTGGCGCGATGCCGCACTTGCGTTGAAAGGCACGGATGGCGGACTTGGGATGCAGATCGACATGCTCGGCGACGTCCGCTATGGAAATGCGTTCCTGATAATGAAGATGGATGTAATCGGCCATCTGCGAAACCAGGTCGGGCTGGGCCGCGCATCGGCGAATGGAATCGTCAACAGGCGCCACGGGAAGGGGCCTCAGATGGGAACTGCTCCGTTCGACTCGGCACTGCAGTTCCATAAATGCAAGCATCACGCTATACGGCTCCGACCGGACATACTCATCGTACCAGGTCTGAAAATAGACGGAGTCCGCTTCATACAGCTCGGCCGAGGAATCCACAAGAATGTTTCCGTCCATAATCGACTGGAATATCTGGCCGTCGAGCTTCCACCGCAGGACCAGGGAAAGGGGCAGATGAACCGAGAAGAAATCAACCTGATCGCTCCGAACCACCGATTGGTGAGGAATGGCCGCCCAGAAAACCGCCAGACGATGGCGGGGAATCGTCACCAATCCTCGGGGGGTGTGATAGGCCAAGTCACCGATCCGGACCAGGTTGATCTCGACCGAATAATGTCGGTGGGGCTTTTTCATCGGGTACAGATCGGGGTCGGTCACATGCCATATCGAAAACTCGTCGCTGTAGCGCCCGAGCTCGATATTGATCCCCGAATTGTCGTACTGGATAAGCTCCATGTTCATCGGTAACCACGCCCTCGGCTTCCATCGCACACCCAGTGTAGCATAGGCCAGCCGCATCCGGACCACTGCAAAAATCACATAGCCTATAGCTGATCGAGTCAGCTATTCGGGTCAACGTGCAAGTCGGGCGATAGCACACAGCATAGTCTCTTGGCCATGCATCGACCGGCAGTTCTCACCGCTCGGGCCAAGTATGGTAAAGTTATCCGCTATGAAGACCGCTGACCTTGATTATGAACTCCCGGAAGACCTGATCGCCCAGGAACCGTGTGAACCCCGCGATATGGCACGCATGATGGTAA
>PWNM01000311.1 GCA_003557825.1 Candidatus Hydrogenedentota bacterium
ACTACGCCCGCAGCAAACTCACCGCCATCGCCCGCCAGATCAACCGCGTCTTCCCCATGCCCGTCATGGTGCTCATCAAACACCTCGCGGACAAAAAACCCGTCCTCTCCATCGCCGTCATCAATCGCCGCCAGAACAAGGTGCGTGCCGACAAGGACGTGCTCGGCAAAGTCACCATCATTCGCGACATCTCCCTCGCCAGTCCCCACCGCGGCCACCTCGACATCCTCGACTCCTTTGCCGTTGACAACCTTCAACATTCATCCTTCAAACTTCAACCTTCATTCGACACCCTCCACGCCGCCTGGGAGGAAGTCTTCAATGTCGAAACCCTGAACAAGCGCTTCTACCGTCGCATCCAGGAATGGTTCTTCTGGGCCGCGCAATCCGTGCGCTTCCCGCACGGCAACATCGAAGACCCCGACCAGCGCAACCGTATCGCCCTCATCCGCATGCTCACCCGCATCGTCTTCTGCTGGTTCGCCCGCCAAAAAGGCATCATCCCCGCCGAACTCTTCACCGAAGCCACCGCCCGCAACGTCCTCAAATCCTTTTCCCTCGAATCCCCGCCCGCATCCGCAACCGCACAGCCAATCGAAAATCGGCAATCCCAAATCGAAAATTCCACATTCTACCTCGCCATCCTGCAGAATCTCTTCTTCCCCACGCTCGCCGTGCCGCTCGATCAGCGCGAATTCCGCAACGGCCGCCGCTATCGCGGCATCAACAAGCACTACATGGACCACCGCTTCTACCGTCACCAGGCCCTGTTCAACGACCCCGAAAACTTCGGCCAGCTCTTCGAGCGCATCCCGTTCCTCAATGGCGGCCTCTTCGAATGCCTCGACTACCGCGAAGAACGCAACGGCAAATCCGTTGAAATCCGCGTCGACGGCTTCTCCGACATCCCAGCCAACCAGCCTGTTGTGCCCAACAGCCTCTTCTTCGGCGAAGCCGTCCGCGTCAACCTGCAGGACGCCTACGGCACCGCCCGCAAAGCCGAGGTCAAGGTGGACGGCCTCTTCCGCATTCTCGACGGCTACACCTTCACCGTCACCGAAAACACCCCCATCGAAGAGGAAATCGCGCTCGACCCCGAACTGCTCGGCCGCATCTTCGAGAACCTGCTCGCCGAATACAACCCCGAAACCGAACGCACCGCCCGCAAGGAAACCGGCTCCTTCTACACCCCGCGCGCCATCGTGGACTACATGGCCGGCGAATCGCTCAAAGCCCACCTCGAACGCGAGCTGATCCGCCGCGTACCCCGCTGCCGGCCCGCCGACGCCCGCGCCGGACTCGACCTGCTGTTCGCCTATACCGAAAAAGAGCAGCCCTTCGACGACGAAGAACGCCAGGCCCTCGTGGACGCCGTTTACGACGTGCGTGTCTTCGATCCCGCCTGCGGCTCCGGCGCCTTCCCCATGGGCATGCTCCAGAAGCTCGTCTTCCTCCTCGAAAAACTCGACCGCGACCACACCCGCTGGAAAGAGCGCATCCTCGAAGACACCCTGCCCGCCATGCGCGAAGACACCCGCAAGCTCCTCGACCGCAGCAGCGCCGAACACAACTGGAAACTCGCCATTGTCCAGCACAGCATCTACGGCGCCGACATCCAGCCCATCGCCGTCCAGATCGCCAAGCTCCGCTGCTTCATCTCCCTGCTCGTGGACTTCAAGGTAGACGAAAGCGAAGAGAACATGGGCGTCCCCTCGCTGCCCAATCTCGACTTCAAATTCGTCGCCGCCAACTCGCTCATCCCCGTCCCCGGCGAACACGCCGTCCGCCCCGGCGAACTCGCCCTCACCGACGAATTCTTCGCCCGCTTCGCCCAAGTCGCCGAAGAATACTTCTACGTGCGCGATCCCGCCGAAAAAAGCGCCCTGCGCCGCAAAATCGAAACCCTTATTGCCGGTAAAATCGCCGAACGCGAAAGCGCCGTCGCCGGCAAACGCGAAGAACTGCGCCTCGCCGTCGGCAAAGACGCCGCCGACCCCCGCGCCGCCAAGCGGCAGACCCTGAACCGCCGCAAGCTCGAAGCCGCCATTGCCCGTGTCACCCTCGAACGCGAGCTATGGGAAAGCTACCGCAACCTCTTCGCCTTCCGCAACGCCCCCGTCGGCTTCTTCGACACTCGCTACTTCTTTCCCGAAGTCAAAGACGGCTTCGACATCACCATCGGCAACCCGCCCTACGTCCGCGCCGACGAACCCTCCGAATGGAACCGCGCCCAGCGTCAGGCCATCATGGCCAGCCAGGCCTACGAAACCCTATGGGAGAAATGGGACCTCTTCGTCCCCTTCATCGAACGCGCCTACAAACTGCTGCGCCCCGGCGGCGTCACCTCCATGATCGTCTCCGACGCCTTTTGCCACTCTAAATACGCCCAGAAAGCCCAGAACTGGTTCCTGCAAAACGCCCGCATCCTCAGGCTCGACTTCTGTTCCGACCTCAAAATCTTCGACGCAGGCGTCCACAACCTCATCTACTTCTTCCGTAAAGCCTCCGCCAGCGCCGCATCCGGCACGGCAGACAGAGACGGCTCCGCCCGCAAACCCGAACGCCGCCTGCACATCAACGAATTCGGCAACGTCAAACTCCTGCCCACCGACAAACAAGCCAACCTGACATACCGGGCGTTTTTTCCTGAG
>PWNM01000384.1 GCA_003557825.1 Candidatus Hydrogenedentota bacterium
ATATCCCATATCGAACGGGTCCTGCGAGATTAGCCCGTGCAGGTGTCCGTCTCGCAAACCTTCGACCAGGGCCTCACTGGTATCGAATCCAACGAAGTAGATATCGCCGCTACGTCCAGACGTGATCAAGGCGCGAAGCATGCCGAAGGTGCTGGATTCATTCGGGCAGAAAACCCCTTGAATGTCGTCTCCGAAGCGGTTTAACAGATTTTGCGAGGCCGTCAGCGCCGACTCCTTGGTGGCGCCGGCATACTGATTGGTAGAGACGAAAACAATATCGGGGAACTCCTCCTCCATGACTTCGAGGAACCCTTCTTCGCGCTCCATGGTGCTGGCCGATCCTTCGCTATAACGGAGCAACAGGGCATTTCCCTCTCCGCCCATGAGCTCGCCGAGGCGTCGCGCCGCCAATCGGCCGCCTTCCCGATTGTCCGTGGCCACAAAGCTGCTATAGACATCGGTTTGGACATCGGAATCGATGATGACTACGGGGATGTCGCGATCCACGGCTGTTTCCACAGGACGGACAAGGGCCGAATCGTCGAGAGGGGCCAACACAATGGCATCGACGCCACGGGAAATAAAACTCTGAACCACATCGATTTGCTGTCGGCGGTCGTCTTCGCGCTCGGCTCCCATCCAGATAACGTTCACATCCAACTCGGAAGCCGCCTTGCGCGCCCCGGCATGAATGGATTTCCAGAAGTCGTGGGTCGTACCTTTGGGAATCACTGCGATTTGCAGCTCATCGCCGCTCATTTCGGCATCTAGATCCACTGGTTCCGAACCATCGCACGCAACCATTCCAACCGCCAACAGGCTCAACATCAGACGTTGTACTGTTTTCATCACTTGGCTCCTTCTGTATTATCAAAGCAGTTGCACACGCCATTCCTATCATTGTGGTCTGTATGTGTATGTATCATCCAACCGCGGTACCAGGGTCTCGCCCCAGAGTTTACGAGAATACTGGTTCTACGACCGCAGACGCAACTGGTACGGGTTACGTGTCATCGAGGGCAGCCGCGAGTTCCTCCCATTCGGCGTAGAGGTTACGCAAATCTGCCCGATATCCGTCGTACTCGGCTTTAAGTTGTTGAGCCTGTTCGAAATCTGCGGGATCAAGGCTTGTAAACCGTGCTTCGATATCCGCCACGAGTTCTTCGACGCCGGCAATGTCGCTCTCGAGGTCTTCGAGCTTGCGCCGTTGCTGACGTTGGATCTTCTGGGCCTCTTTATCGCGCCCGCGGTTCCGTTCCTTTTTTTTCGCAGCACGAATACGAAGGACATCGGCCGTGGAGGTCTCTTCTACCGATTCGGGCGCTATGGCCTTGATGTCGCCGGCCCCTTGGGTTTCGAGGTAGTCCGTGTAGTTGCCTAAGTGGATGGTGACGGTTCCCTCTTCGACGATGAGGAGCCGGTCGGCCATGCGGTCAATGAGCTCGCGGTCATGGGACACCATGATAAGGGTGCCATCAAAACCAGCAAGGGCTTCTTCGAGTACCTCGCGCGTGGCGATGTCGAGGTGGTTGGTGGGTTCGTCCAGAAGGAGCACGTTGGCCCCGCCAAGGATGAGCTTGGCAATGGCGACCCGACCCATCTCACCACCGCTCAGGGTCGCAATGGACTGAAAAACATCGTCACCGGAGAACAAGAAACGGCCTAGGAAGGACCGGATTTGTTCCGGCTTCATATCGGGGCGTACGCCGAGGGTCTCGGTGAAGATGTCACTGGAACGGTTCAGCGATTCGTGATGCTGGTCGTAGAATCCGATGGAGACCTTGTGCCCCAGCGTGACGCTTCCCCTCATCGTACCCTCTTTGGGATCCAGGTTTCCGGCCAGATGCCGCAGTAGAGTGGTTTTTCCGCTCCCGTTTGGACCGATGATGCCGATACGTTCGCCCCGTTCAACCTGGAGGGAAACTCCTCCGTACAGGGTCAGATCGTCATAGGCCATGAACAGATCCTGCGCTTCGAGGACAACCGCTCCGCTGCGAACAACCTCGCCCAGAGAAAACTGCGCGTCTGCGACGCCTGCTTGAGGGGCCTCGACGCGCTCCATTTTCTCAAGACGCTTGAGGCGGCTTTGCGCTTGCCGGGCCTTCGTGGCTTTGTACCGGAAGCGACTAATAAACCGTTCTTCCTTGGCGATGAACTCCTGCTGCCGCTCGAAGGCCTTTTGCTGTTGTTCGGCTTGCAGTGCTTTTCGTTCGAGATAGGCGTCGTAGTTCCCGGGAAAGCTGGTAAGCCGGCGCCGTTCGATCTCGACGATTCGATCCACCACAGCGTTGAGCATCCGGCGGTCGTGAGAGATGATGACGAAGCTTTTCGGACTGCTCTTGATGTAGCTTTCAAGCCATTCCCGGGCCCGCAAGTCGAGGTGGTTCTCGGGCTCGTCCAAAAGCAATAGATCGGCATCCTCGAGCAACACCAGAGCGAGCATGAGCCGGGTCCGCTGGCCGCCGCTGAGGGCTTCGATGGGAAGATGGAACTCGTCGCGACTGAACCCCAGACCATGAAGCACCCGATTGGCGTTGGAGCGAAATTCATAACCTCCTTGCATGTCGAAGGCGTCCTGTAAACGACTGTACGGTTCGAGGAGCGACTCGTCTCCATTGGCAATGCGTTCCTCCATCTCACGAAGCCGC
>PWNM01000184.1 GCA_003557825.1 Candidatus Hydrogenedentota bacterium
CGAACGCCCCAAGCAGGGTTTCGCGATCCCGGTTTCGCACTGGCTCCGAGGGCCGCTGCGCGATTGGGCCGAGGCGCTGCTCTCTCCAGAGCGGCTGGAGCGGGAGGGCTACCTGTGCACCCCGATCATTCGTGCCATCTGGCACGATCATGTGTCCGGAAAGGGGGATTTCAGTTTCCAGCTCTGGGGCGTGCTGTTGTTTCAGGCGTGGCTGGAGGAGCAAGCTACAACGGCAGACGAAAAGCTTGGATAAATTTGCTGCCTGGCGACCCGAGAATTCATCTCAGTCGTCCCACTATTTATATGCGTGGGTATCACGAAAGCCGAGATACTGCTTTGTGTAGATACCCGGCGGTCCATGGCGCTGACACGCAGCGACATCCCCGATCACGTTCATCTCCAAGATCACAGGTCCACGGGTTGTCAGTGCAAAATCCCAGTGCTGCATACGAAACGGGCTCATTGCCTTGGATGCCTCCAATGCAAGAGTTCGGACCAACTCCCAGCCGGGGATAACATACCCGATCAACTGGACACTGGAAATCGGGTGCCGCTTGACCTCCTGCCGCTCAGCGCCTGCGCCCTGAAGAGCCGACCGAATTATACCGGTATGAGGATCAATGCCGCACGAGATGGTTCCTGTCGCAAAGCCGGCCACATTCGACGCATGGCTTCCTGCACCAGGCAGATGCATTGAGGTTCGGAAAAACTCGGGTTCGCCATTTCGGACGAGCATGACCACCCGTAATGAACACAATACCTCGCCCACCATCTCGACGATTTCCGGGTCATTTTGAAGAAACTCGGTAATCAAATATGTTCCGTTATCGGAGGCAAATCGCTCGATATCATTGACCAGAACATCGAGAGTAACGCTTTCGCCGCTTACCAGCCTGAAGCGCCCATCTGGCGCGCGGCCCAACACCCCACGCGCACCGAAACCTCGGCTGGCGTTCGATGGCTTCCCAAAAAATGGAAGCTGACGAGTACTCGAAAGGTAGTCGCGCAAATCATCTTTCTTGGTGATTGATCGATGCCTTTCAAAGGCATCAAATGAGGGCGTATAGACTGAATAGATTAGCGGGACCGGGAGACCGAAACCATCACAGATCCGGTAAAATATGTGCTTCTCATACGCTATAGCCTCATGGCGGATATTCGCATAGCGACGAAATTCACCCATAAAGGCACGCCACCCACCATAGGTCAGCTTCTCTTCCATGGTCGGATGGAGCTTCGCATCATATAGCCGGTAATAGTAATAGTCTTCCAACCCGACGCCGTTTCTTCGCAGCGCCACCCATTCTCTCACTTGGCGCCAAACTGGAATACCGTGCAAACGACTGACCTCCCGGGCTGCAACGAAACCTTTTCGCAACGCGTCGTATTTCGGCGGACACTTCATAACTGCCCCTCCTGTAAGTTCCGACTATCGAGAATCGACACTCCAACACCGTTCCGGATCAGAGAAAAGCGCTCCCAAAGAGCCAGGCTACGCCCAGACTTTATAACCCAGGCAACAGCAACTACTGAAGGCCCACGCACGCTGCTAAACAGCACATGTTTATACGTTTCCGCTCGGGCGCCCGAGCGGTTAGCGCTTTCGTGCTGCGCATCCATGCCCTATAGTACACTCGTTGCGAACTGTAGGAACCTTCCAAGCCAGGTTTGGCGGTATCGCTTTCGCGTTAGCCGTGCGGCACGCTGCCCAAGCGCCTCGAAACACTACCCTCCCGGGTGCGACTGGCGCGCGAGGGTATCTGTTCGCGCGGTTTGGCCGCGGCATATTGCGCGACCTCGTGACCGGGAAAATAGATTTCGGCTCTGGAATATCCTGATGCTTTTCCCATGGCCAGATGAAACAAGGCTTCAAACGTGAAACAGCCTCCTTTAGTCAGCGTCATCACCCCCACCTACAACCGTGCCGCTTTCCTTGGCACGGCCATGGAGAGCGTGCTTGCCCAGACCTATCCACACTTTGAGCATATCGTCGTCGACGACGGCTCAACCGATGACACCTCGGCGCTGATGGAGCGCTACCTCAGGGACAGTCGTGTGCGTTACCT
This sequence comes from Candidatus Hydrogenedentota bacterium, assembly GCA_003557825.1. Classification (GTDB taxonomy): domain Bacteria; phylum Hydrogenedentota; class Hydrogenedentia; order Hydrogenedentales; family SLHB01; genus PWNM01. Next base: position 2,067 of record PWNM01000184.1, read on the forward strand.
CAGCCAGCCCAATCAAGGGCAGAGCGTGGCGCGCAATCTAGCGATCGAACACTGTTCGGGGGAATTCATCTGCTTTCTCGATTCCGACGACAGCTGGTTTCCAGACAAGCTCCGGGAACAAGTCGCCCTCTTCCATGCGCACCCGGAAGTCGGTGTCGTCTACGGCGACTACGTGTTCGTCGATGAGCGCGGAAACGAACTCGCCATGCAGAACATGGCGCGCTACAGTGGGCAGGTTACGGCAGAGCTCCTGGCAGATAATTTCATCAGCATGAACACCACGATGACCCGGGCCGCGGTGATTCGGGACGCCGGCGGCTTCGCGCCAGACGATCGACTTTCCGAGGATTACGGCCTGTGGTTGCGCGTATCCACGCGGGCCGAATTCCTTTACGTTCCCCGGCTGTGGGCCCGCTACCGCGTGATGGCGGACCAGCTGTCCAGCCAGACCCTGCCACGACTCTATTCAAACGAAAGGCTTCTCGATGCCTTCCTCGCGAGGGAGGCGCACGGTCTTTCGGACCGGGAGATTCGGGCCGGGCAGTTGGATTTCATGATTCGAAAAGCACGAACGCTCTCGGC
>PWNM01000513.1 GCA_003557825.1 Candidatus Hydrogenedentota bacterium
CAAAAAACAAGGACCGAAGGCCCCCCTTGCCGCCACGGAGCGGCTAAAAGGACGGCACCCCGGGCTGTCGGTGCTGCTGTTTTCGATTCCGGCCATGGCCATCTTCGCCCTGGGATTGCGCGTGGTGCAACACGGCGGGCGGCCCATGCTGATCCGGTCCCATGTTTATATTGTGCTGTACACGGTTTCGGCGTTGATGCTGCTCATGCTGACGAGTCTGGCCAAGGTCCGGGAATATTTTCGCAGCCGCTACACGAACATTCCCGATGGGCTCTCGACTTTCTGGATTGCCCTGGGCACGATTATGGTGGCCATGGTAGTGGTCGGCGCGTTAGCGTTGCCCTTGCCTCCCATGCCGCCCATCGCCGCAGTGGACTATCACCAGCCGGACCCCTACCTCCATCGGGATTTTCAACCGATGGAGGTCGAGCTGGGCCCGTCCGAATTGTTGGGGCAATACGCTATGGCTCGCTGGATCAGCCGGGTGACCCTCGGAGCAATTGGGCTGTTCGCTGCCTATGCGGCATTGCGCGGCCTGGGGATGCTTGCGGCGGCCATTGCACGGCGACGAGATCGATGGCCCCGGTTTGTGGTCCGTTTCTTTGATGCCCTCGACCGCCTCCTGATACGCCTGTCGAATCTGCCGAGCATTCCCCGACCGCGGCGGCGTCTCCGAATCGATCGGGCCATCTCCGTGTCGAAAGAGTACGCCAATCCCCTGTCCGATCCGGAAAAGCGGGCCACCATGTCCCCGGAGGACCTTATCGCCTACACCTACGATGCCCTCTGCGCCTTGGCATTGGATATGGGCGTACCCCGCGAACCCGGACAGACGCCCTATGAATACCTGGCGACCTTCCCAAAATCCCTCGACAGCCTCAAGGAGGAAGCCTACGAACTGACGCAGATGCTTGTGTTGTCCCAATATGCCGGGCAACGCTACGACGAACGGGCCCTGGACCGGATCCGGCGGTTTTGGCGGCAATACGAGCGGCTTCGCGCCCGGGTGGTGCGATAAACGACCCAGGGTTACCGGCGATATAGATATTCCGGAAACTGATTGCGAATGGCAATCAACTGCTGCAAGCGGGGCTCGATCTCGTGAGGTTTCAACCGGCGTTCGAAATCAATGGCCACGCAATTCCCTTCGATCTCGAGGGACAGTTTACGATCCTGCAACAACAGCTCCATCATGCGGGTATGGCAGATGTCGTAGGCGAATCTCTTGTCGTCGCACCGCACCACAAAGCTCCGGGAGAACTCGTTGGATTCGAAGGATATGGACAAACTGCTGAAGCCGAGGGACTGGCCCATGCGGGTGAAGAAGTTTTCGGGGTAGATGTGCAGCTCAGGGAAAAAAGCGTCGTGGAGGAGGACAAAGACGCTCAAGTAGTGATGGTGGGTTTGACGGTGGCCTTTCGAGTTCCGTGAGTACGTCTGGTAGTGATAGTCAAACACCTGAACCGGATGGCCCCCGTAATCCCCCTCGAGGATGTTGTATGCGTACCGTTTGTCCCCCTGGCGTAGCTTGTCGAGAAAGGCATACCGGTCGGCGAGGGCGTAGTTCTTGTGCGGGCTATAGCGCATGCCGAGCCTTTTGGCTAGCACCTGAAAAGCTTCCCGCCGTCTCCGCTCGTACACATAGTGGGCGATGACCCCCGCAATACCCAGAGCCACCACCCCGACGATGATAATCGGTACCAGTATATCCATTGGCATGTGCTCCCCACAGTCCCCAACGCCCCACAGTATGGCCAAAATGCCGGATGGGAATCCAGTAAGGACCGCCGATGCGCACGGAACGGATAAATGCAATAAAAACACAGAACGGGATTGTTTTCAGTTGGTGAGTATGTTATAAAAATGCTAGGAACTGTATAGGTACCGCATGAATGAAAGGGTAAATGTCCACAACCCGGAGCAGGACAGATGCAGAACTTCACACTCACACGACGGGAATTGTTAGGACTAGGGGCAGCGACGTTGTTGTCTGCGGGATGCGGCCGGGAAATACTCCCCGACGAAGACGACGCGCTCGCCGGCGCCCTGAGCACGGAGGCCGCTTCCCCCAACATTGTGGTGTTTCTTTCCGATACCCTTCGGGCGGACCATGTCGGTTGCTACGGGTATCCGGTAAACACGACGCCCTTTGTCGATTCCATGGCCCGTAAGGGCGTGGTCTTTGAGGAATGCTACTCCCTCAGTTCCTGGACGAAACCCATGATGGCCTCCCTCGATTGCGGCGTGGTGCCGGTAGTCCACCAAGCGGTGGCGTCCCAGTTTGCCAAAGATGATATGAAAACCCTTGGCGTACAGGTGCTGCGCGACGATTTCGTGACGTTTAGCGAGATTTTCGAGGCAAAAGGGTATCACACGGCGTGGTTTCTGGCCAACGTGCACATGCAGCAGGAATACGGATTCGGCCGGGGATTTTCCCATTACCGCTACCGGAACGGCGAGGATCCCGCAGGCCAAATGGACGCCGTGTTGCACCATCTTGCTAACGATGCCAACGGGCCGTTCTTGCTGTTCATTCATTGCATCGATCCCCATGGTCCCTATATCCCACCCGAGCAGGTCTACGAAGAACTCCACGGACGAACCATCAAACAGGCCCGGGACGATATGGGCTCGGGTGACCAA
>PWNM01000018.1 GCA_003557825.1 Candidatus Hydrogenedentota bacterium
AAATTACTGGTATCATGGAGGATATGCCACGCCAAAGCCACTTCAATGCGTCCATCATTGTCAACGGAGAAACCATCCGCCGTTTTGCACCCGACTTTATTTTCAATCATTACGGAAGCTTCGGCTACAACTATTACCTCTTGCTGGAACCTTATGCCGATCCTGAACATGTGGCCGCATCAATCAATGCCGTTTTTGAAGACGCTGACACCGAAGTGGCTTCCATGGTTGATTTTATGCTCCAACCCCTGCTGGATATCCGGCTCCGGTCTGCCCGCATTGCATGGGACATCGATACACACGGGAACCTGAACCTTTTACGTGGACTTTACGCCATCGCCATCATCATAATGCTGCTGGCCTCAGTCAATTACATCAACCTTTATACCGCCCTCTCCGCACGGAGAAAAAAGGAGATCGGCATCAGGAAGGTGATGGGTGCAACCCGTGGCAATATCTTCTCCCAAAGTATGACCGAATCCTTCATCGCTGTGATTGTCGCACTTGTACTGGCGCTCATATTGTCTGAAATATTCATGCCCCTGATCAGTGAACTCAGCGGCAAACCGCTCCGCTTATCCTGGTTGCTGGGCCCAGAACTCCTGCCGCTTATTATCATCATGTTCGCAGTGGTAACTTTTCTGGCCGGGTTTTACCCCGCGCTGGTCCTGGGACGCTTCCAGCCTGCCGACATCCTCAGAGGTGGTCTGGCCGGAAAAAAACTGAGAAAGCTATTCGGACAGGATGCCAACCTCCGCATCAGGCAGGCGCTCATCGTATTCCAGTTTGCCTGCACCATAGCATTGATCATCATTAGCCTGTCGGTAAACAGGCAGCTGAATTACATGCTAACCATCGATAAAGGCTACAACCAGGACGATCTTTTTCTCATACACAACCCCTATGACGACCACCAGGAAACACGTTTCGACCGCCTGAAAAGTTCGCTGGAGCATTTTTCCTCCATAGATGTGGTGAGCGCCGGGATGAATATTCCCACCGAGCGCATTGGAAACTTCCTGAACATCACCATGGCAGATGGAGACCTTGATGTTCAATCGGGACAGATCAACGTGGATCCCGACTATTTCAAGGCAGTAGGTGCAAAACTGGTAGCGGGCAGGTTTTTTAACCCCGATTACGGACTGGAGCATGAAAACATCATCATTAACAGGATGGCAGCCAGGGCACTGGGGTTCGAAAACCCGGCAGACATTATCGGCAGGGATGTCATCACCCACATCATTGAAGGGGGCATGCGGGTGGCAGGGGTAATTGAAGACATCCACTATTTCTCGCTCCACGAGTTAATCTCCCCCGCGATTTATACCACCGGGCCCTATCAGCCCTCATACGGCAATATCCTGGTGAGAAGTGCCCCGGGACAAATGGCACGGGCACTCCGGGATGCAGAAACCCTGTGGAACCAGGAGGTAACCTTCTACCCGTTTAACCATGCCGTCATTGAATCAAGAAATCGTGAACTTTACCAGCGGGAGGAGCAAACAAACCGCTTGCTGCGCCTTTTTGTCGGTCTGGCACTGGTAATCTCTCTGATGGGACTTTTTGCCCTGTCCTCTTTCGTGATGGTGTCAAGGATCAAGGAGATAGCGGTGAGAAAAGTGCTGGGTGCCGGACAAAAGCAAATTTTGCTGATGCTGGGAAAAGAGTTCAGCATCCTGGTGCTGGTCAGTTCGATTCTTGCATGGCCTGCCGCTTATTTGATTGGAGAAAACTGGCTCGACACGTTTGCATACCGGCAGGAGCTTAATTATTACTATTTTGCACTGGCAAGCATCATTTCACTTGCAACCGTCTGGATGACCATCACCCATCATGGCATCAAAGCCGCATCAACCGATCCGGCCCATGCGCTCAAGTATGAATAGCAGAAAAAATAATTAGTGTCTGTCTCTAATGTCCGGTTTTTTTTGTGCTTTCCCTTATCACTCAAAAATATCTGATTTATAGATGCCTTTTATTGATTGTTTCCTGATTGATTAAGTTTTTAATGCGTGGGTTAAAAAATAGTTGAATGTTCCTGGTAATGAAACCATGGAGCAGTTTCTCGCCCAGATCGGTTAAATAATAATATTTTCGGTCAGGTCCTTTGTACCCCTGACCAGCTTCGAAATCAAGAACACGCAGCCGTCTTTCAATGCCAAAAAGACCCAGAAGGTCAGTTGCCCTTTTTTATAGGTTTCCAGGAAAGCCGCGACACATTAAACGCATGCCGGAGGCAAAAAGTTGCAGAGTCCATCCCGTCAGCGCTTTAGCAACTGCTTCAAACGGCCATTATACGATTGCCAGTAATTTCGTTTTGCGGATTCATTAAGAAAAGATGCCGATATCATCTTTTCAACAATGCCGGATTTAGATAACATCACCGGCATCATATTGTTAAAAACCTGCGCACTGATGCCTGCATTTTCTGCAAGCTTCGAAAACTGTAACCCGATCTTGCCCTGAGCCAAACCCCGGGGCAGTAACCCGTCATCCAATGCAAAATCTTTATCATCTATATGCAACCTGCTGTTCAACAAGTCGTATGCAGGACTCAACCGGTAGTCTCCCATTGGCGTTTCCAGGATCGAAAAATTTTTAAAATGGGCATCTCCATTTGAGAATAAATAATT
>PWNM01000017.1 GCA_003557825.1 Candidatus Hydrogenedentota bacterium
AAACGCCAACCGTCCAGGAGATCGTTGGGGAAGTTCTGGCCCGTGAGTTTAAGGGTGACGATCAGACCTATCGGGTTCGCGTGGGCGACATGGAACTGGTCATCCAAACGCCTCCCACAAGTCCGTGGCGCGTGGGGGATCAGGTGGCGCTCAGGCCGGTCGAACCTGCCGTTATTGTGGCTACCTCTCAGGGTCATGCGCCTGTCGAAGCTAGCGGGAATGGCCTTTTTTCGGACAAGCAAAAGGCGCGCAATTGACAGACGGCGGCGCGTGGGGTATTCTGACCGGGAAAATGTCGCGTAACGGCGTTACCCGGTGGCCGGCGTTGCGCATTGAACACGTACAAGATACGGAAGGGGAGAGCAATGGAAGCACGTAAGATTACCCGTAGAACCTTCTTGATGGGCAGCGCCTTTGCCATGGCGGGCTGCGCCACGTTGCGACGGCCGCGTTATGTCCATCCGGAGGAAAAACTGAATGTTGCCGGCATCGGCGTCGGAGGCATGGGCAGCGGTGACATTCGCGGCTGCGGCTCCGAAAACATCGTAGCACTGTGCGATGTGGACTGGGAACGCGGGGCGGATTCGTTTAACACCTTCCCGAATGCCCGTCGGTACAAAGACTTCCGCGAGATTCTCGACAAGGAAAAAGACATCGACGCGGTGGTTATTTCGACCCCGGACCATACCCATGCCGTGGCCGCCTTGGCCGCTATTGAACTGGGCAAGCATGTCCGTGTGCAAAAGCCGTTGACCTGGTCGGTTAAGGAGGCCCGGGCCCTCGAACTGGCTGCACGCCGGCATCGCGTCGTCACGCAAATGGGCAACCAGGGACGCGCCGCCGAAGGCGTCCGGCAAATGTGCGAATTCCTGTGGTCCGATGCTATCGGTTTCGTCACCGAAGCCCATATTTGGACCAATCGTCCTGTCTGGCCCCAAGGGATGTATGAAATGCCACCTGCCCAGCCCATACCCGATCACCTGGATTGGGACCTGTGGCTTGGCCCGGCTCAACACCGGCCCTATAATGAAGCCTACCATCCTTTCAGATGGCGTGGATGGTGGGACTTTGGGTGCGGAGCCCTGGGCGACATGGGATGTCATATCATGGATCCGGCCTGGTGGTCCCTCCAATTGGGCGCGCCCAAGACCGTCGACTGCGTCCGGCAAGAAGGAAACAATCCTCAGACCGGCCCGGTCTCATCGGTCATTAAATACGAGTTCCCCGAACGGCCGTTCAAAGAACCCTACGAGCAGTCGAAATGGTACGGCAGGATGTTGCCCCCCGTTACCGTCTATTGGTATGACGGTGGCGAGATGCCCCCCCATCCAGAAGGGGTTCCCGAAAATGAGCAGATCGGCAGCGGGGATAATGGTTCCTACTTTATTGGTCAAGATGGCATCGCCACCACGGGAACGTATGGCGGCGATACGCGATTGTTGCCCGCTGCACGTATGGCTGATTTCCAACCTCCGGATCCCTACATCCCGCGGGTACCCGATGGCAATTCCTATCGCGAATGGATCGAAGCCTGTAAAGGCGGACCCAAACCGGGCTCGAACTTTGACGACGCCGGTCCATTCACCGAGATGGTGCTGCTCGGCAACGCCGCGTTGCGCGCCGGTCGCAAACTCGAGTGGGACCACGAACATATGGTCTTCACCAATGCTCCGGAAGCGAATCAGTTCCTCGGCCGCGAAAACCGGCCCGGTTGGGAAATGTAAACTTCTACGACAATCCGGACCAGGGGGATCACTTTTGCTTATCCCCCTGGTCCGTAGCCTCAGTATAGTCAGACCATACATCCTCGCCGGGTAAACGCCAAGGAGGACACGTTATGGTGTTTCCCGAATCCCGGAGTGGAGATGTGGCGGCGGTTCATCCGCGCACCTTTTCATCAAAATACCCGATAGCGACATCTCCAAGACGACACTCGCATGTTCCATTAGCATTGGAGTTATTTCTGCGTACCTCTATGCCGCAATGAAAATGAAATGAATACGTTGCTGCACGTGTATTTGCCCATGGAATGTGTTTTTTGGAGCCCCACACCGGAATGCTCTTTATGGATTTGGTGTTGACAAGTGGAGATAACGGGGGAGTACTTTGTGTAAAATTGCCCTTATTGCTGTGGGAGCATGAGATTCGGTGTTCCATTTATTTTGATCTAAACCCATAAATTCCATTATGGGCTATGAAGTACCACTGACGTAACTGCAATGTAGTAACCGCAAGAGGGCATTCATGCCGAACGACGAACCCGTCCAAGGATCTTGTTGTCATGGTCAAGCACCGAGTGCGCCCGAAGCGCCGCGTGATCCAGTCTGTGGAATGACTGTCGATCCCCGTTCGTGGTCGGTTCGATACGAATATCAAGGCACGATGTACTACTTCTGCTGCGCCGGCTGTAAGGACAAATTCCGCATCGATCCCCAACGCTATCTTTCCGGCGCTACCGAATCATGTGATTCCGAGACCAACGACCACGAACAAGCCAAGGATCCCGTCTGCGGTATGACCGTCGACCCGGCGACGGCGAAAATCCGCCACGAACACGATGGCACGACCTATGTGTTCTGCGCCGAAAGTTGCCTGAGGAAGTTTCAGGCAGACCCCGAGCGCTATCTGTCTGGAGAGGGCGATCCCGAACCCGCGCCGGATCCGTCGGACACCCGCGAGTACGGCTGCCCCATGTGCCCCGAAGTTCGGCAGATCGGTCCCGGTTCGTGTCCGTCATGCGGCATGGCGCTCGAACCGTTGACAACCAGCGCCGATGACGATGAGCGCAACCCCGAGCTCGAGGATCTGAAACGGCGATTCTGGGTCGGCGTTATCTTCACCGTACCGATCTTTTTTGTCGCCATGGGACCTCATCTGATTCCCTGGCTTCATGGCGTCTACCATGCCATCATGCCCATGTGGGCCTGGAACTGTGTGGAACTGGTGCTGGCAACGCCCGTGGTGCTGTGGTGCGGTCTCCCTTTCTTCCAGCGTGGGTGGATGTCTATCCGCACGATGAACTTGAACATGTTTACGCTTATTTCCATTGGGACAGGCGTGGCCTACGTGTACAGCATCGTGGCGACCTTGTTTCCCCACGTGCTCCCCGAATCTTTCCTGGATCCGCACGGTCATGCGCCCGTCTATTTCGAGGCGGCGGCCATGATCATCACCCTTGTGCTGGTGGGCCAAGTACTCGAGCTTCGCGCCCGAAGCCGCACAAATAAGGCCATTAAGGCCCTGCTCGGCCTGACTCCCAAGCAGGCCCGCGTTCTCCGCGACGGAAAAGAAGTGGACATTCCCCTGGAGGACGTACAACCCGGCGATCGCTTGCGCATCAGGCCTGGCGAAAAGGTGCCGGTCGATGGACGGGTCGAGGAAGGCCAAAGCGCCATCGACGAATCCATGCTCACCGGGGAATCCATACCCGTCGAGAAAAAGCCGGGCGATCCGGTCACCGGGGGTACGCTGAACGGCTCTGGTTCCCTGATTATGCAGGCTGAACGGGTGGGGCGGGATACCCTGCTGGCCCAGATTGTGCGCATGGTCGAAGAGGCCCAACGAAGTCGCGCTCCCATCCAACGCCTGGTCGACGTGGTTGCCGCCTACTTTGTTCCGGCCGTCGTGCTGGTGGCCATTGTGGCCTTCTTTGTCTGGTTCGCCATCGGCCCCGAACCGCCCTTTGCCCATGCCGTGCTGAGCGCTGTTTCCGTGTTAATTATCGCCTGTCCCTGCGCCCTGGGTTTGGCCACGCCCATGTCCATCATGGTGGCGACGGGCCGGGGCGCCCAATCCGGCGTGTTGGTGAAAAATGCCGAAGCATTGGAGGTCATGGAACGCGTCGACACGCTGGTCGTCGATAAGACGGGTACTTTGACCGCGGGGAAACCCACGGTATCCACCATCGTCAACTCGGCATCGTGGAGTCAGGTCGACCTGCTTCGGTATGTGGCCAGCCTGGAACAGGCCAGCGAGCATCCTCTAGCGGAGGCCATCGTGCAAGGGGCCCATGATCGGGGCATCGAACTGTTGTCCGTCGAGGAGTTCGATTACCGCTCGGGTAAGGGGGTTCAGGGCCTGATCGATGGCCGTAAGGTGGCCCTGGGCAACCGGGCCTTGTTTCAGGAACTGGGTGTCTCAATCGATGAACTCGAATCCCAAGCGCAACGAATGCGCCAGAATGGCGAGACCGTCGTTTTTGTCGCGGTTGACGGCAATGCCGTGGGCGTCTTGGGCATCGAGGATCCCATCAAAGAGACCACTCCCGAAGCATTGCGGGTGCTCCAGAAGGATGGCGTGCGCGTGGTAATGCTAACGGGAGACAACGAGACCACCGCGAAAGCCGTCGCATCGCGACTCGGGCTACACGAAGTCCATGCTGATGTCTTACCGGAACAAAAGGGCGAGGTTGTCAAACAGTTGCAGGAAGAGGGCTGTTTTGTGGCCATGGCGGGAGACGGCGTCAACGACGCGCCTGCGTTGGCCTTGGCTCATGTGGGAATCGCCATGAGCACCGGCGCTGATGTAGCCGTGGAAAGCGCCGCGGTGACCTTGGTCAAAGGCGATTTGCGCGGCATCGCCCGGGCCCGCATCCTCAGCCGTGTCACCATGCGCAACATTCGACAGAACCTTTTCTTCGCCTTCGTGTACAATGCTCTCGGCGTTCCGATCGCTGCCGGCGTGTTGTACCCGGTTTTTGGCATGCTGCTCAGTCCGATGATTGCCGCGGCCGCCATGAGTTTCAGTTCGGTGTCGGTTATTACCAACGCCTTGCGGCTGCGAAACGCCAAGCTGTAGACCCGGAGCAACGACCATCTAAAGAGGCCCAAATGATCGATCCCAAGATCGCCGACAAAGTAGTCTTGGTAACCGGAGCGAACCATGGAATCGGCTTTGCAGCCGTCCAAGCGTTTGCCGAACAGGGAGCCAAGGTGTGCCTCAGTTATTTCCGTGAACCGTGCGATTATGATTCGGCGGCCCTCGAGGAGGCGAAGCGCTCGCAAGAGGGTGGGGTGCTTCTTTATCGGGCCAATCAACAGCAGACGCCGGACGCGGCTGTTCGGGCCATGCGTGATTCGGGGATGAGGATACAGGCTGTGGAACGCGATCTATCGATGGCGGAGAACATCCCTTGGCTCTTCGACTATTGCGAAGACACCCTTGGACCAGTCGATATTCTTGTCAACAACCACGCCTATTGCGCCCTTGACACCTTCGATCCGGACTCGGAGACAACGGAAGGCTTTCCGGTTGAGTTTGTCTCAGCCCATGGGATTGACATAAACAACGTTGTCAACACTCGTGCCTATGCGCTTATGATGGGCGAATACATCCGCCGGTTTCGTGCTCGCCAGGGGGGATGGGGCAGGATCATCAATATCAGTACCGATGCGGCGCATGCCCATGTAGCCAATGTTAGTTATGCGGCCAGCAAGCACGCCATTGAATCGTATAGCCGCTCCGCTGCGGTTGAAATCGGGAAATACGGCATCACGGTAAACATTGTCGCCCCGGGTCCCATCCAGACCGGCTATCTTACCCCCGATGAGGAGGCCGCTATTGCGGCCAACACGCCGTTGGGCCGGGTCGGGCGATCCGATGATGTGGCGGATGTGATACTCTTCCTGGCATCGGAACAGGCCCATTGGCTCACGGGGCAGCTCATATACGTAGGCGGCGGTTGGCGCATCCATCAATAGGTAAAGGGGATTCACTGAGCCAAGGTTTCACCAGCTTTTTGGGCCTCGGCGGTGATAACTCTCCGCTTGATCCAGGGAAAACGTGAACTGACTAGGATATGTATGCTCTCAAATTTTACGAAAGGTGCTATATGCAGGAGTTAAGCAAAGCCAACCGGCGCTATTTGAAGGGGCTGGCCCATTCGATGAAGCCAATGGTCCAAGTGGGCAAGCAAGGCGTTACCGATACGGTCGTAGATGCTTTGGATGAGGTTCTGGAAGCTCATGAACTGGTCAAGGTCAAGTTTATCGATCACAAGGACGAGAAGAACGACCTGGCCGACGCCCTAGCCGATCGCACCCGCAGTTACCTGGTCGGCGTTTTGGGGAACATAGCAACGTTCTACCGACAGCAAGAGGACGAGTCGAAACGCAACATCATACTCAAGGAACCCCTGGGATAACGGGGCTTCGATCTGCGGGTGAGCTGGAGGAGAAAGACGTGGCCGTAGCTGAAATTGATGCCCTGACCGCCGCCATCAAACAAAAAGCCCCGCCCGGCGTGGACATCGTCATCCCGCCCCGGGTGTTCGAGGAGATGGGCGCCGAGATTATCGATTTCGAGCGCAACGCGTACCTAACGGTTCGGGTGCCCGCCCTTGATCGGTATTCGGGACCGCTGGGCGCCATGCAGGGCGGCATGATTGGCGCGGCCTTCGACAATGCCTACGGGCCGTTTTCTTATTTGGTTGCCAAGCGTCCCTGCGTAACGAAAACGATGGACACCATGTTCATTCGTCCGATTAAGGCGGGGGACGATGCCCTGATAGTGCGGGCCGAACTCCTGGCCAAGACGCGCAGCTTGCTCTTCTTGCAGGGCCGCGCCACCAATGAGGCGGGGAAGCTGGTGGCGACGTCGACAACCACCATGGTCATCCTCCAACACGACCAGCTCGCCAACATGAAATAACCAGACGGTCTGAGTGCGTTTGACAGTATGTTTGTAATACTGCGGTAACTCGCCGGAGTCCTGTTTGGCGTTCCGGTAAGAACCCATTGCGGAAGGGGACCCCATGAAAATCCATGAGTATCAGGCCAAAGAGTTGTTCCAGGCCTATGGCATTCCCGCACCCGGAGGCGAGGTGGCAACCACGCCAGAGGAAGCGGTGGCGGCCGCCGAACGGATCGGCCTACCGGTAGTGCTCAAGGCCCAAGTCCATGTGGGCGGGCGCGGCAAGGCAGGCGGAGTAAAAGTCGTAACGGCGGCATCCGAAGTGGCGCCAACAGCCGAGGCAATCCTCGGCCTTACCATCAAGGACCTGCCCGTACGCAAACTCCTGGTTACGCCTGCATCGACCATCGAGAAGGAAGTGTACCTCAGTATCCTACTCGACCGTGAGGTGCGGAAGGTCGCCTTTATCGGCTGCGCCGTCGGCGGCGTAGACATCGAGACCACGGCCAAAGAGACGCCCGAGCAGATCCTGCGTCTCGATATGAGCGCTGCCGATTTACAGAATCCCCCTCGCGACCGGCTGCATGCCTTCGCACAGGACCTGTTTCCCGATCCCGGACAAGCGGATCAAACAGTCGAGATTATGGCCAAGATGGCCCGGCTTTTTACCGAGAAAGATTGCTCGTTGATCGAAATCAACCCCCTCATTCTCGATGGGGACGGTCAGGTCGTTGCCCTGGATGCCAAGGTACTGCTCGATGATAATGCCCTTTTCCGGCATCCCGATATCGATGCCCTGCGCGACATGGACAGCGAAGATGGGGACGAGCTCGATGCCAAGGCACAGGGCTTGAGCTTCATCCGTCTCGATGGAACCATCGGGTGCATGGTCAACGGTGCGGGACTGGCCATGGCGACCATGGACACGATCAAGCACTTCGGCGGTTCGCCGGCGAACTTTCTCGATGTGGGCGGCAGCTCCGATCCCCGGAAGGTCGTGGCGGCGTTCAACCTCATACTCAAAGATCCCAACGTTAAGGTGATTCTCATCAATATTTTTGGCGGCATTACCCGCTGCGATGATATTGCCCAAGGCATCCTTGACGCCCTCGAACAGCGGGACGTGCCCGTGCCCATTGTGGTGCGGTTGATTGGCACGAACGAAGAAGAAGGCCGGCGGCTTCTTGAGGGAACCCAGTTGACCCCGGCGGAAACGTTGGAACAAGGAGCGACAATCGCGACGAAACTCGCCGCGACGGGAGGGACGAAGTGAGTATCCTCATCAATAAAAACAGCGAGGTCATTGTCCAGGGCATAACGGGCCGAGACGGCTCCTTTCATGCCCAGCAGATGATTGAATACGGAACCAACATCGTCGGCGGCGTGACCCCCGGTAAAGGCGGCCAGACCATCCTTGACCGGCCCGTCTTCAACAGCGTCGCCGAGGCCGTGGATGCCACCGGGGCGGATGTGTCGGTCATGTATGTGCCTGCCAAGTTCGCCAAAGCCGCCATCATTGATGCCGCCCAGTCCACCATTTCCCTGCTCGTGGTTATCACCGAAGGCATCCCAACCCTCGATGTCCTTGAAGGGTACGAAGCCCTCCAGGCCAAGGGTATTCGGATGATCGGACCCAATTGCCCCGGACTCATCACCCCCGGCGCCAGCAAAGTGGGCATCATGCCCGGGTCCATCCATGCCCCCGGCCGTGTCGGCGTTGTCTCGCGAAGCGGTACATTGACCTACGAAATCGTCAAAGCCCTCACCGACGCCGGAATCGGACAGTCAACGTGCATTGGTATTGGCGGCGACCCGGTTATCGGCAGTAAGTTCATCGACATCCTGACGCTTTTCGAAGAGGATGCCGAAACGGATGCCGTGGTCATGGTTGGCGAAATTGGCGGGCAAGACGAGGTGAAGGCGGCTGAGTTTTTCCAGTCCCACATGTCCAAGCCTGTTATTGGCTTCCTGGCTGGACTGACTGCCCCGCCGGGACGCCGTATGGGCCATGCCGGGGCGATCGTCGGCGGTGAAGACGATACGGCCGACGCCAAACGGGCGCGACTCGAAGCCGCCGGCATTCCGGTAGCGCCGATCATCAGCGAGGTCACGCCGCTGGTGAAGCAGGCCCTCGGCGGATAGGTCGGTTTCTAGAGCTGTATCTACTCCGGCCAGGAGTCGGGGAAAAAGTATTTTTTGAACAGGTCCAGGGCGTAGTCGTCGGTCATGCTCGCCACGAAATCCACCGTGCGTTGTTCGAGGGAGTCCTCAGGATCTCCTTCGAGAATGTCCGCACATGGGTTGTCGAGGAGATGATAGTACAACTCCCGGACGATCTTCTTGCCCTTGCGCACTTCCCGATCGATGGGTTCGCTTGGATACAGATTCGCGTAGAGATAGGACCGTAACTCCCACGTTGCCTCGCGAACTTCGGGAGCCATGCTGATTTGGCCCGCGCCGCTTCCCGCAATGAGGGCGCTGACCATGGCGTTAATGCGTTCGGATGGCGTTCTCCCCAACACGCGCAATGCGTCGGATGGCAATTCATCAAGAGCGATTATCCCGGCCCGCACGGCGTCGTCGATGTCATGGTTCACATAGGCGATGGCGTCGCTGATGCTCACGATGTCGCCTTCGAGTGTCGCCGCCCAAGGGCCTTCGTCCCCTTTAAGCATGGCCTTGCCCCTGGAGTGGTTCGCGATGCCGTTCCGCACCTCAAAGGTCAGGTTGAGCCCTTTGCCATGCCGGGTCGATTCCAGTTTCTCGACGATGCGGACACTTTGATCGGTGTGGGAAAAGCCCCCTTCAAAGACTTCGTTCAGTACATGCTCGCCGGCGTGACCGAAAGGCGTATGGCCCAGATCGTGCCCGAGGGCGATAGCCTCGGTCAGATCCTCGTTTAGAAACAGGGCGCGGGCCACGGTACGGGCAATCTGCGCCACCTCGAGGGTATGCGTTAGTCGGGTACGGTAATGGTCATCGCCGGGAGCCAAAAAGACTTGTGTCTTGCGTTTGAGTCTGCGGAATGCTTTGGTGTGCAGAATACGATCTCGATCGCGCTGGAAAACGGTGCGAAAATCGTGTTCTTTTTCCGGTCGTTCGCGCCCTTGCGACTCCCCCGATAACATGGCGAAGGGACTTAGCGTTGCGCTCTCGCGGGCTTCCAATTGTTCCCGTAAAGTGGTTCCTCCAGCAGCAATGGGCTGGCGAAGCGGCTCTCCGACGGTCATGCTATTTGCCCTTGGCCAGGCGTCGGGCCAGTTCCCCCGGTAATCCCGCGTCAAGGATACGTTTGGAGCATGACTCGATGTCGTATTCGACTCGGCAATATTCAAAGGTTAACTTCTGGGCATCGAAAAATCCAAAAGCTGCCCGGGGATCCCGGTCGCGCGGTTGCCCGACAGCGCCCGGATTAATGAACGATCGGTTCGACGAGTTCAACTGCACGAAGTCACCCACATCCGCCATATTCGTGTTGCCGGTTTCACTGAAGAATGATTTCCGATGGCTGTGGCCGAAAAAACAGGCCTTTAACGTGGCCCGCCCGTTGAGATATTCGAGCTGGCGCATGGCGTCAAGCCAATCGATGATGTAATCGTCCCGGCTGCTTGGCGACCCGTGAACGGCGAGGAATGCCCCGCCAAACTGAATCTGTTCGGGACAGGTCGATAACCAACGGCGATTTTCCTCGCGAAGCGCCTCGATTTGCCATTCAATGGCTCGTTTGGCCGCTGATCGAAAAAACCATGGATCCTCGAGGCCGCATACAGCCGCATCGTGATTGCCCATCACCGTGGGGATCTCCCGTTCCCGTATGATATCGACTACTTCATTTGGATTGGCGTTGTAGCCGGTCAAATCCCCCAAACACAGCACATGATCGGGTTTTCGACGATCAATCTCCTTAAAGACCGCTTGGGTCGCCTCGAGGTTAG
>PWNM01000492.1 GCA_003557825.1 Candidatus Hydrogenedentota bacterium
ATGTCGTTTCCATATGATTAAACCCCAGCTAAGGAAACGGGTTCCGAGACAACGGCAACGCGCAACGTGATAAAACTTACATTCAAAGGGTTGACGAGGTGGGAACAGCTCGCTAAAATATGCGGCCTTGTCTTTTCGGAATAATCAGATGACAATCACATTGGACAACATGCTGAACGGCCATCGGGCCGCCTTCCCTGACGCGGGCCCTGCCAGCCTGTGTCGCGCCCCTGGTCGGGTCAATCTCATCGGGGAGCACCTGGACTACAACGGGCTGCCTGTCTTGCCCATGGCCATTGACCGGGCAATCTATCTGGCCTTCAGTCCGCGGGAAGACAATCTGATTCAACTTCGGAATCAGGATAGGGCCTTTGCTCCGGCCGATTTCAGGAATACCGCCGCCATCGAGCCTTCCCAACGGGGTGCATGGGAAAATTACTGCAAAGCCGCCATCGTCGGGCTGAATGCCCATTTCCACCCGGAGCGCTATGCGGGGATGGACCTGTACGTGGATGGCGACATACCAAGCGGGGCCGGTCTGAGTTCGTCATCGGCGCTGGTGGTGGCCACAACGTTGGCCTATCTTTCGGTCCTTGGCAAAAAAATGGAACAAGACATTACCCGGCTCGAGTTGGCCACCCTGCTGGCGGAGGCCGAGCAATATGTGGGAACCCGAGGCGGCGGGATGGACCAGGCGGTCATCTTGCTGGGCCGGCGCAACCATGCGTGCATGATTCACTTTTTTCCGTTGCGTGTTACCCATGTGCCGGTCTTTTCAGACCACGCCTTTGTAGTATGCAATTCATTGGTAAAAGCCCACAAGACAGGGGCCATGCTTGAACGATATAACGAAGGCCCCCTCACCTGTCGATTGTTACGGGCCGTCATCGAACAACAAGCTCGGGAGGACTACGACGACGACCTCCGCATCGACCGGCTCGCCGATCTGTGGTATGGCCCTTTGGGACTGACGCATGAAGAGGCAGCTTACCTAATCGAGCGTGCCACCCCCGATGAAGCCGTAGGTCTGGCGTGGATCGCGCAGCGGCTCGGGGCGCCGGAGGAAACCCTGCGACAGGATGGGTTCAAAGAGCTGGTCGAACCTCCTGGAGGGTTTTTACTTCGTACGCGTGCGCGCCATCAGATCACCGAACATCAACGGGTGGAGGCGGCTCGGGATTGTTTGCTTGCCGATGATCCGGAAGGATTTGGGGCGGCCATGTATCACTCGCATTGGAGTTGTGCGGAAGACTATCGGGTCAGTTGTCCCGAATTGGACGCCATGGTTCATACGGCGCAAGCTGCCGGAGCAATGGGAGCACGGATGACGGGCGCCGGTTTTGGGGGATGCACCGTAAACCTCGTCGCGCCCGAACAGCTTGGCCGTTTCCAGGAGACCATGCATCGCCAGTATTATCAAAACAACGGCTTTCCGCTAGATGATATTGATTCGGCCTTTCTGCCCGTACGCTCCGCCGATTGGGCCGATTATATGGTACAAGAAAGATAAGGACGGTTGATTCCGGTTGGATATGAGGGTATCCAGCG
Source organism: Candidatus Hydrogenedentota bacterium (assembly GCA_003557825.1). GTDB lineage: Bacteria > Hydrogenedentota > Hydrogenedentia > Hydrogenedentales > SLHB01 > PWNM01. Next base: position 1,549 of record PWNM01000492.1, read on the forward strand.
GAAACTAGGTAGTTTCAACGGGTTAAGCATAAACGCAATTTTGACAGTCCAACGGTTTCGTGATAGAGTTTGCTCGTGATGTGGCCCGCACGGGGCGGGTCGAGTAAACAGGCTCGCAGGTGCGCCGGGATGCTTGAAGAAAGGCATCGACAAACACCCAATGCGAGAAAACGAGGTGAGCCGTGGGTAGATTTGCTTACAATGCCGTAGATAACAACGGTAAGGAACATTTCGGGATTGTCGAAGCGGACACCGAATCCGATGCTGTCAACGACATCGGCCGGAAAGGGCTGGTCGTGGTTGATCTGCATGTAGCCCACATCAGCGATGAACTCCGTTGGAAGTGGCGCGAACAAAAAGAGCACCGGTACATAGAGGAACTGAAGCAAAAGGAGCGAACTCGGGCACGCCATCCACGTCAGCGTCTGGTGGTACGATTTACCGACGGACGGATCAAACACGGTGTGTGCTATGCGTTGAATCCCAACGAAACCGAGTTTCACCTGGACTTGGTCGATGACGAAGGCAGAACCACCGGGGAAACGCAGCGCATTCGTTATGCTGACCTCAAGGCGGTGTTTCATGTAAAAAGCTTCGACGGGAATTTCAAAAAAGGAGAACGCTACACGCCACCCTTTGATACGGGCGATGAGCTTATTGTCGAGTTTAAGGATAGCGAGGTCATCCGCGGGATTACGTCAAAACATTATAGCCCCGATATACCTCGATTTGTGCTGATACCCACCGATCACAAGTCAAACAACATCAGCATTTTGGTGGAACGATCGGCGGTGAACTCGGTGATGACCCCGGAGGAGTACCACGCAAAAAAGAAACAGGAACAAGAGGAACGCAGGCAGAAAACCACAGACGCGGATCTGAGCCAGGAAGAAACTCTTGGTGATTTTTACTTCGAGACGCGGAACTATCCGGTCGCACTCGAACAATATGAAGCTGCCCTCAAGACCCATGCTCAATCCCACCGGCTGCAGAAAAAGTTACGAGCGACAAAATTCAATATCGGCGTCCAACACATCAAACGGCGCGATTATGAGAAGGCCTTGGAGATAATGGAGGCCTTGCA
>PWNM01000180.1 GCA_003557825.1 Candidatus Hydrogenedentota bacterium
CGGGCGCGGCGCGCCCGCCATAGCCGTGGCCCACCACCCAACCATAGCGGATGCCGGACACATCCTTCGGCAAAAGAACCCACGCGCCCACCCGGTAATCCGGAAAGACCCGATAAGCCACCCGCAAGAACCGAAAATCTTTATGGGGGGAAGATAGCTCTGTTACCTCAAGGTCCAGAGCAACGGCTTGCGCCTGCTCACGCAAGTGCCTCCAGAACGCCTCGAAATCGGCAGGTTCGGGATCGGGCATGTGCATCTCCCGGAGCGTTTCCGGAGTGTGCCCGCAGGTGGGATCAAATGGAAAGGGATGTGGAATCTCTATTTTCATTGAAAGTGCTCGTGTCATCCACAATGAAAAGGGCAAGTGCCACGTCAGGCGTCAATGGCGGCGGCTGAGAACGTGATTCGATGGTAAAGGGAGCATCCTTGCTCGCTTCTCCGGCGGCAAGGCCCTCCTGAAAGGCGGCTTAACCGAGCGCTGAACATCGCATCGTTTTACCACCGTCCCTGGCCCGTCCATCCTGGATCCGCATCAGACCGGCGCGGATATTGGAGGAGCCCCATCCGCCTCCGCGCATGAGACGACTGGATTCATGGATCCGCCCCTGTTTGCAGAAAGGGGATTTCCACACCTCGCGGCGCCCTTCATCAGGCGCCGGCGATCCGCGGGTAGCGCATCGGCTCGCGCGCCATCTCCGCGTAGGCATACTTCAGGAGCAACGTCGCCTTCAGGTCCCGGGCGGCGGGATCGTCCCACTGGTTTGTGAGTTCGTCCGGGTCTTCCCGAAGGTCGAACAATTCACCGTATTCCTGGTCGCGCCAGAGAGTGAGTTTCCAGCGATCGTCCACATAGGTGCGCAGGTGCGGAATCCGCGGCTGGAAGCGATGCTCAACAAGCACGTGTTCCCGGACTTTTTCCCGGTGCCCGGTCCACACGTCCCACTGGCTCAGTCCTGTCATGGCCGGGGGCACCGGCAGCCCCGCCGCTTCGAGAAAGGTGGGGGTAAAGTCGACGAGCGACTGGAGGGCCGTCGAAACGGCCCCGCCCGCGGGCTGCCCCGGAGTCCTCACGATCATCGGGACCTTGATCACATCTTCGTAGTTGAAGACCGCTTTGGCGATCAAGCCGTGCTGGCCGAGAAAGTGGCCGTGGTCGGTTGTGAAGACGACGACAGTTTTCTCCCAGAGATCGAGCTCGTCGAGAACCGCGAAAATGCGGCCGATCTCCCGGTCCATGAGGGTGATCATCCCGTAATAGCAGGCGGCGTCGGCGCGAAGCTCCTCCTCGTCGTGAAGGTGCGAGTGGCCGCCGTGAACGCCGTATCCCGACTCATTGCAGCCACTGAAGTCCGCTTCTCCGGGCGGCCGCCGTGTCTCCCTGTGCCATGGCGTCATGCGGTCGAACTCCCCCTCCACATAGCGCCCAATGGGCATGTCCTCAGGGCGATACATGCTCGCGAAGGGCTCGGGCACCGTATAGGGCGGATGCGGATCATGAAAACTTGCCCACGCAAAGAAGGGTTTGCCGCTCTCGACCGCCTCGCGCATGCACGCGATGGAACGTTCCGCCGTCCAGACTGAATAATGCAGCTCCTCCGGCAATGCCCACGCGCGTTCGGGGCTCGTGCGCTTGTAGCGGGTCATGTAGGGGGCGTCCGGACATTTCGGCGAGGGCTTGTCCGACCCGGGGACCGGCTGAAAATAGTCGGCCCAGTCCGTCAGCCCGTGCTCCTCCAGCCAGAGGGCGTAATGCTGTCCAGCGTGGGATTCATCGGCATGGTTGCGCGCAAGTTCCACGCGGTCAAAGCCATACCACGGGCCGTTGAACTGCCTCCAGAAGTCAAGGTCCCGCAATAAGGGCTGGCATTCGACACTGGTCTGTTCCGGAGCGGTGGCGAGGGGCTGAAAATGCGCCTTGCCGATCAGGTGGGTGGCATAGCCTGCCTCCGACAGAAGGCCCGCGACCGTCGGCAGTGATTCGTCGAGCTTCGTCCCCAGGCTCCATGCCCCGTGCTGGGAGGGATAAAGGCCCGTGATCAGCGAAGCGCGCGTGGGTGTGCAGGTCGGATTGGGGCAATAGGCGCGGTCGAAACGCGTGCCCATCCGTGCCAGGCGGTCCAGATTCGGCGTCTGGATGTGCGGGTTGATTACCCCGAGCGTGGTCCAGTGCTGCTGGTCCGAGGTGATGAAGAGGAAGTTGGGTTTCATAAACAGAAGCTTTCAACCTTTTACGGCGCCGCTCGTCAACCCGCTGATAAACTCGCGTTGCAAGACAAGGAAGAGAATCATCACCGGCAAAATGGAAACGATTGTGCCCGCGGAGATGAGGGCGTAATCCGTGTTGTAGGTTCCGCGCAGCTGGGCGATGGCGACGGCAAGGGGAAACTTCGTCTCATCCTGCAGGATTACCTGCGGCATGATGAAGTTGTTCCAATTGAAGAGGAAATTGATGAGAAGAAAGGCGCCCACCATTGGTCGGATAATCGGCAGGACAATTGAACGCGAATCAGTAGTTTTGTGTTAAAAATGCGATCATGTCGATACCACGACATATCCCTTATGCAACAAGCCTCCCCACCTTGGCACTCAACCCACTGCCTATTATGGCTGCGAGCTATCTCTCGCCGCCTCACACGTCGGCACCTTCCGTCGATCTTCCCTGCAGGATGATTTATCTCGGCGGAACCGATCCGTGCGATCCCACCATGGCATTCCGTATCACCGAGTTTTACCTCGAAGAGGACGGCAAGGAGAGATTGCGCTGTGAGGGCCGGACATTTGTGATTTCTCACGCCCTATATCGTTGAAGATACAGATTGCTCTGGAGAATGGGCCATGGACCACAGCCGCCCATGTGTCACGAGTCAACAGGCTGCACCAATGGGAGGGGGACGTCACGGGGAATCCCAGATTTGCTCCATTGCTGTAAGTCTTTCTTCGGTAGACATGTTGGGGATGTCCCAAACGCTGTTAAATTCCGAGGTGGCCTCCTGCGTTTCATTTCATTCGATCGTTGGTTTCTTGGGTGGAATCAAGCAGGGCAGCGCTGCCCTGCGGTAGCCGGTTCGCCCCGATGGCCCCGGAGCGTAGCGACTGCCGTTTCCGGAGATATCGCGGCGCGGCTGGACGTTTCTGTGGACGCCCTTGGGCTGGAGACCTTTGTGAAGGACAGCCCGCTCACCGCAGCGACATCTTGAAGCGGTAGAAGACGGGCCACTGGGCGGGCTTGGGAATGAGGAGGCCGAGTTCGTCCGCGCCGGTGGGGGCGGCGTCGACGCCATGGTCGGTGAAGGGCGCGGCGAGGTCGTCGGTTTTCTGGAGGCGGAAGCGCAAGTGCGGGGCGTAGTCTCCGGGGAAGTCCATGCGGAAGACGAGTTGCCCCTGCCCGTCGCGCTCCATGCGCACCGGCGGCGGGGCGAGGGAGACGGGGGGCCCGTCGGGCACGCTCTGCGGGTCGAGGGGATCGGAACCGTCGAGAAACGCCTGGAGCAGACTGTAGTTGTCGCCGTCGAGATCGCGCGGCGGCATACCGGGCAGGTTTCTCCCTCCGCATCGGGCGAATGAACGTCAACAGAACCATGATGTGATGGACAAATTCCTACGTTCCCGCGTGCGGTGCTTTGTGATTTGCGACGGAGGCAAAGGCGGCGTGGGCGCCGCCCGCTACAGAACGGGCCAATTCTTCACCGCAATCGCCGCGCGAAAGGACGTCACTCAACCGCAATGCGAAGTCCGCCTACTTCGACCCGCGCGGCTGAAGGTCATTCAGTTTCGACGTCCTCTTCCGCATCGACATCGTCGAAGACTGCGCGCGCCTCGCGGGTTGGTCGTCTCTGTCCAACGGAGAACTGATGCCAGTGCCCCGACTGAACGGGGCCCTCCTTTAAACAGCTCACGCGCAACCGAGGCTAATGTGCGGAAATTATTTGGGTGAATTGCGAACGCAAATTCGCGTTGATTCGGATTATACTGCCCGCCCATCAATAAATTGCCTCATCAGCACCGTAGTCGTGAAGATCTGGCCCAACCTCAAACAATGTGCATTGTGATGAATCTACTCAAAGACAAATTGACCCCAATCATACGGAAACTCATGACTCATATGGTCCGAGTGGCCATTTTCTCGTTTGCGCTCTACCTCACCAATGACAAAGTCGCCGAAGGCTCAATCGCATGGACGGGAGCGGATGGCGACGGTTTATTCGACACCTTGGGCAATTGGGATCCCGAGCCTCCCTCAGGCTTCAACGCTGCCACAGGGGTGAACAACGTCGACATTACAATCGATACGACGGACACCGTTACCACGACAACCCGGCTCGATATTGGAAGAACCGACAACGCATCAATGAGTATGGCGTCGGGCACCTTGATCGTCGGGGGCGCTTACCGCATCGGTGTAACCGGCGGCGTGACCGGGACTGTCAACCATACAGGTGGCACTGTTAACGCAAGTGGCCTGTTCCAGCTAGGTACTACCAACAATGCAAATGGATTTTACACGCTTGACGAAGGCTCGGTTATTGCCACCCACATGTCGTTGGGCGGTGCTGCTGGGACATCGGGAACCATGGATCAAAACGGGGGCACTGTCACGCTTGACGGTACAGCTGGATCATTCATTGGCCAAAGCGGTTCAGGCACCTACAACCTCTCCGGCGGCACATTGAGTCGGAGCACAGGTGGGTTGGCTGTCGGACAAGCAGGAACCGGAATTTTGAACCAGACGGGTGGATCTCTCAGCCTTGGCGGAAATCTGGCCCTTGGTGCCGCTGCTGGAGGGTCCGGAACTTACTCTATATCCGGCGGATCCGTCCAAGCCAACGATTTCGAAATCGGATTGTCCGGAACCGGCGTCCTCAATTTAACGGGTAATACGGCTTCCATGTCTTTCGCCGCACTCGACGCCGGAGACGACGCAACGGTCAATTTCGTGTTTTCTGCCGATGGCATTTCATCCATTTCCCTTAGCGGCACGGCTGAGGTTACCGAGGGTGCCACGTTTTCGGTGGATGGCAGCGCATACTTCGCACCCGAACCGACCAGCTTCACACTGATCTCAGCAGAAACCTTCGTAGGTCAGCCTTCCATTTCCTTGGTTGGTTTCCAACAGGAAGCCTCACACGATTGGAATCAGGCCACGGGTGAATTTACCGTAATGGTCATTCCCGAACCCGCACTTTTTACCTTGATCCCGGCTCTCCTTGCCGTCTATCTTGTCGTGAAGCGCCGGATGCGAGCATGCACCCATCAAGCCTGAATCCGAAGTCACTCCAAAAAAAGTCAAATCCCAACCCCGCTACTCATGAAACCGGAACACGTCAGAACAATCCAATCAAATCCCGGCGCTTCATCAACCACACAAACGCATTCCTGCATTCGATTTTCAGGGAAACTGCTTCTTCCGGCGTTATTAGCCTTGGCGGTGCCGCTAAACGCGCAACCCTGGACATGGACCGGAGAGGGAGACGACAATGAATGGACAAACGCCCAGAACTGGGATCAAGCAAGCGCCCCGGCACTCAATACAGGAAACAATGTTGTTCAGGAAGTCATTGTCCATTCAGGGGACATAATGGCCACCGGAACCCGCGACATTGGCCGCAATATACCGGGAAGCACACAAACAGTCACCGGAGGCAATATCATCATCACCGGCGGTCACCGCTACGGAGTGCTCACAGGCGGAGGTGGCACAGGATTCCATTCCGGCGGCTCCATATTGTCCGGAGGCATTTTCCAACTAGGTGTGCAAAACGGCACATCCGCAACATACTATCTTTCCGGTGACGCTTCACTCACCGCATCTCACTTCGCCATTGCGAGCGGGGGCGCGGACACGGTGGCAACGATGAACCAGTCTGGAGGAACCTTCAACACCACCGGCGCATCCGGGTCGTTCATCGGGCACCTTGGCAATGGCACCTACAACCTGTCCGGCGGAACACTTACCCGAACCGGTGCCAATATCAGCATAGGCACAGGAGCGACGGCTACCGGTGACCTGAACCAGACGGGGGGTCTCATTGACCTCGTCAACGCTTCATTATCTGTAAGCGCAATGAATGGCGGGGTGGGTACTTATTCCATTTCCAACGGGACGATCAATGCAGTCGACCTCGGTATCGGAGAAGGTATCAAGGGCACCATGAACGTCGGCGAAAACGCGACTATCTCCTTCAGCGGCGACCTCAACCTTCACGCCAATGGTGAAATCAATTTTATTTTTGGCGAAAGCGGCATTTCCACCATGAGTTTCGGCGGCGCGGGAGACATCGATCCCAATGCGGAAATTTCCATTGTCGGCACCGGTTTCATGGCTGTCGCGGAACAGACTTTTCAATTGATAAGCACCTCAACCTTTAGTGCTACACCTGATATTACTTTGGTCGGTTTCGCACAGGAAGCCAGTTACCTCTGGAACGAAACAACCGGACAATTCTCAGTCACCGTCATCCCGGAACCATCACATATGGCGCTGATTGCAGGATGTATTCTTTTGACCCTCGTAATCGTCAGACGACGGAACAGGAACTGACAAAGGCGGCGATCATGCGCAGGAGGATTTTTCGAGGCGCTTGATGAGTCCGGCAATGGAAACCGAGGCACCGCAAGTGACGGAATCACCTGCACCGTAGTAAATAAACAGGGAATCCCCGAGGCGAATATGTCCATTTGAGAATACCACGTTCTTTAGGAATCCGTCTGTTTCGTAGGTTTTTTCCGGTTCAAATAAAGGCTCGTTCGTTCGCGCGAGAACCACCTCGGGATTACTCGCATCAAGCATGATAGCTCCCAGTCGGTAATGATTTGTTTCATCCGCTCCATGGTAAAGGACCAGCCAACCCTCATCGGTTAGAATGGGCGGACCATTCGCTCCGATTCGACTGCTGTCCCAATTACCGGGACGCACGCGTGCGATACAGCGGTGATTACCCCAGTGCCGAAGGTCCGGTGATCGTGAAAGCCAAATGTCATGTCCGCCGACAATGACTCCACTCGGGCGGTTCAAGGCGCAGAACATCTCATCCAACTTTCCGGGAAATATCGCACAGTCCTTGTTGGGGATGGTAAAAATAAGATCCAAGTGCCCGAACGTCCGCCAATCCGACGTCAGGCGCGCACCGATACCATAGCCACAAGCACTGACCGCTGTGTACGTGATCATAAACCTCCCGTCCTCCAATTGCGTTACGCGGGCGTCTTCGATGCCATAGGATTCCCGCGGCCCAATACCTCGAAGAATCTCCGCGTCCGCCTGCCCGAATTTCCGGCCATCATCGCTGACGAAGAGTCGAAGATGAGAAATACTGGAGATGTATCCCACGCCCTTGTATCTGAACTCCCTCGGATCGCTGACATCCAGGTCAGGATCCTGGGCTTCGACTTCAAGAATCGTGTAATGCCCATCGACAATTGCGGGAAACCGAACCTTGCCCGGCTTCTGCAGCGGACATTCAGCAACTCTTACAAGCAGGAAGATCCTATCATCAAGTATGAATGCCCCTGGATTGAACACTCCGACGACCTTGTGATCGGGCCGACTCGGCATGACATCACCGGGGGAAATCAACGGGTTTTCAGCAAATCTGGAGACTAAAATCCCGTCGCTGTCAGACATGTTCGCCTTCGCTCGTTGTCTCATCATCCTTTGACTCCGCCTTGTGAAAGTCCCTCAATGAAATACCGTTGAGTGAACATGAAGAGAACCACTACCGGCAGAACTATAAAACTGGAGGCAGCCATGATGAGATGCATGGGCGTGCCCCCCGCGTGTCCCACCGTCGCCATAAACTCCAACAGGCCCAGCGGGAGTGTGAATTTCTCGCTGTCGTGCAGGTAAACCAGCGGGCCGAACAAGTCATTCCATGAACCAAGGAATGTAAAGATCGCAACCACAATCAACGCGGGTCTTGATAGTGGCAAGAATACGGACCAGATGATGCGCAGCTCTCCGGCACCGTCAATACGGGCAGCTTCAATGTAGTCGCGCGGAATCGTCTTGAAGAACTGTCGCAGGAGAAAGATCGCAAACACATTCAACCCCAACCAACTGGGAACCACCAATGGCAAATAGGTGTCCACCCATCCCATTGCGGCGAACAGCTTGAAAAGCGGGACAACTGTCACCTGTGAAGGAAGCATCAGCGCGGAGAGCAGAAGCAAGAACACAGCATTGGCCCACCGCACCCGGTAGGCAACAAAGGCGTAGGCGGCGAGGACACAACTGACCAGAGTACCCGCCACCTGCAACAAAGCCACCAGAAGCGAATTCAGAAAATACCGGGAGAAGCGGAACTCGCTGAGAACCACAACGAAGTTCTCCCACCTCGGTCTCTCGGGAAACAGGACAATCGGATCTGCCATCACTTCCTGGAAGCTCTTCAACGCCGTAAGTATCATCCAGAACAAGGGTACCAGCATTAGGATGGCACCAACAATCAGGGCCAGGGAGTAAATCATCCCCGGCAGACCGCGCTTACTTAATTTTCGTAATGAACCCATCGTTTCGCGGCATAGAAATTGAACAAGGTTATCGCGAGAATTGCGGCAAAGAGCATCCATGCCATCGCGGATGCCAAACCGAAATGGAAGTACGTGAAGGCCTTTTGATAGAGATTCAGGACATAAAAAAGCGTCGCACGAGCGGGTCCGCCAGGCACCTGACCGGAGGCCGCACCAAACATGAAGGCCTGGTCAAACACTTTCATTGCACCGATTGTGCCCATCACCAAGTTGAAGAATAAAACGGGCGATATCTGTGGCAATGTCACATGGCGGAACCGCTGCCACGCATTGGCACCATCAAGCATCGCCGCTTCATAGAGTTGCCGGGGAACGTCCTGCAGGCGCGCGAGGACGATCACCATGGCGCCCCCAAATCCCCATAGGCTCATGATGATCATTGCGGGCAGTGCCCAATGCGGAGAATGCGTCCATGCCGGACCACGGATCCCGACAGATTCCAGCATATTGTTGAGCAATCCTCCCGTTGGTGAGAAAATCCAAACCCATATCACAGCAGAGGCGGCAGCCGGCAAGATCGTTGGTAGAAAGTAGATGGTCCGCAGCAATGCGCGCGACCGAACCGGTTGGTTCAGCAAAAGCGCCACGGCGGTCGAAATCAACAGCCCTCCGGGAACGGCAAAGACGGTATATACCACCGTCACCCTGACCGATGGCCAGAAAGCCGGATCATGGAGCACAAGATAGGAATAATTGTCGAAACCCAGCCATACGGGCGGGTCAATCACGTTATAAGTAGTGAAACTCCACCAAAGGCTGACTGCCATGGGCCCGGCTGTGAACCACAGGAAACCAATCAAACATGGCGTGACCAGCATCCAGAAATAGAACTGCTCCTGACTCCTCGAAGCGGTCATATGCAACTTCATCGCGACAGCACCCGTATATAGGCATTGGCTGCAGCCGTTGCCCGCACGCAAGCTTCATCAGGCGAAAGCAGTCCCGCCGTCATTCGGTCGAACTCCGGCTGTATGACATCGATGGCAATCTCAATGAAATTGGGCGAACGGGGGATGGATTCCGCAGTCTCTATAGCCATGTAGATGCAACGCCAGTTCCGCGGTGGAGGGTTGGGATTCTCCGGATCGGCAAACACGCTTTCAAGAACGGATTGTCTCGCGACCAGAAAGCCGTATTGTGCATTCAACTCCGCAGCCTCACTGGAGGCCAGGAACTTCACCAACTGCCAACTCGCTTCCGCGACGTCAGTCGTGCGTGCGACACCATAGGCATCAATGGCCAGCTCCGCGCCCCGTGTGCCGGCGGGACCTGACGGCAGCAGCTCAACGTCCCAATTCAAGTTTTCCAATTTGCCAAACAGCGAAGCCCACTCATTGGTGTGTCCACCCCAATGCATCGCATAGCGTCCACCCTCAAATCCGAGCGCGGGACCTCTTCCGGGGGCAGGAGCTATTCCCCCTTCAATCTTGCTCATGTAAAAGCGAATGGCCTCGAGGGATTCCGGAGAATCGAGCAGACACCTGGTGATTTCCTCATCAAAAAGACGGCCGCCGGCCTGACGAACCAAAGTCAGCCATTCGCCCCACCACCCTGTGACGATCGTACTTCCCCAAACCGAGGCTCGCGCATCAGACGTCTCGCGAGTCAACCGACGGGCCGCATCAAAGTATTCATCCCACGTCCAAGTGGAATTCGGATACGGTTCGTTTGCCGCATCAAAAATATCTGTATTATAATAGAGCAAAGATACAGTGAACGAACGCGGCATCATCCACCATGAACCTTCATACTGACAGGCTTCCAGCAATCGCGGGGGAATATCTTCAAGATCGAGCGCCTCGCGGTCACGCTCCACAAAGGGAGTGAGGTCGAGAAGGAACGGCGCAAGGTAGGCGGCCCAGACATCACCCGCCATGAACACATCCGGCTCAAGGCCCGCTGCCGCGAGAATTTTGAATTTTGTCTGGTATTGAGACGCGGGGACCCAGCGGGGAGCCACGCGAATTTCCGGATGGAGTTCATGGAAACGGTCCAGCAAGCGCTCATAGTGCCGCCGATCAAGATCCATC
>PWNM01000459.1 GCA_003557825.1 Candidatus Hydrogenedentota bacterium
GGCCTGCGATGGCCTCCCGGGAAGCCCGGCTAAAGCCGGCTCCATTTCCCCAACCGTCTCGAAACACCCCGGCTGAAGCCGGGTGCTAACGGAGAGTCGGCTAAAGCCGACTAATTGGGTCTATTCGGGGGAGTGACCTTGGTTGAGCTGGCGCCGCCTCATTCATCTCATATGGCCTGCGATGGCCTCCCGGGAAGCCCGGCTAAAGCCGGCTCCATTTCCCCAACCGTCTCGATACACACCCCGGCTGAAGCCGGGTGCTAACGGGGAGTCGGCTAAAGCCGACTAATAGAGGTTTTCCCGTGTGCAATGATGAGCACGTGGCTGGACGATGCCCTTGGCTGGACCGACGGTGCCCCCGTTCATTCCATATACCCGGCGATGGCCTCCCGAGAAGCCCGGCCAAAGCCGGCTCCAGTTCCCCAACTGTCTCGATACACCCCGGCTGAAGCCGGGTGCTAACGGGGAGTCGGCTAAAGCCGACTAATTGGGTCTGTTCGTGTGGATGTGACCTTGGTTGAGCTGGCGCCGGCTCCAGTTCCCCAACCGTCTCGATACCCCGGCTGAAGCCGGGTGCTAACGGGGAGTCGGCTAAAGCCGACTAATTGGGTTTATTCGTGTGGATATGACCTTGGTTGAGCTGGCGCCGCCTCATTCATCTCATATGGCCTGCGATGGCCACCCGAGAAGCCCGGCCAAAGCCGGGGTGTACCAAGGCCGGAGGGAAACGGAGCCGGCTTCAGCCAAAATTCTCAAACCGCCGCGGTTGGACCAAATCACACTGATATCTCAACCCAGTCGGCTTTAGCCGACGCAGGCTTAGCACCAGGCTTTAGCCGGGGTGTGCCGAGTCCGGAGAGGGAATAAGCCGGCTTCAGCCACAATTCTCAAACCGCTGCGGTTGGACCAAATCACATTGATATCTCAATCCAGTCGGCTTTAGCCGACGCAGGCTTAGCACCCGGCTTCAGCCGGGGTGTATCGAGACGGTTGGGGAACTGGAGCCGGCTTTAGCCGGGCTTCCCGGGAAGCTTTAGCTTACGCCTCCATGCGGGGCGCATCCGGATTGGTCGTGCCGCAATGGCTGCAATGGGGCAACAGAGTGTGACGGATTTTGCCACAGGCGGAACAGGCCGAGAACAGATCGGTTCCGCAAGAGGGACAGGCGTAAGGAGTGGTCTCCTGCTCCGAGGTGGGCGTGCGCAATCCGCGAACACCTTGGAATTCATAGGCACAGACCGGGCACGTACGGCGAGCGTAGGCCTCGCGATAACGCCGCAACAACCACCCAGGCTGGGGCCGCACCATCATTCGGATCAGGCGTACCAACAGGGCCAACACGACGAGAATGGCCGTGGCGATGGCGATGTATTTGAAATATTCCCGAGGAAAATGCTGGTGCATGGTCCAGCCGACCCGCCAAAAGGCCGCGACAAAGGCCGCCACCGCAATGGGAAGGTAGGGGCTGGTGCGGCTGCGTACGACGAGCCAGGTCGCCGCAAGGAGTAAGGGCACGAGTACGCCCAGTTTGATGGCCGCCACACGCCACGAATGGGCCCGCCGTAGCGTATCGAAAGCTTCACGGGCGGTCCTGCGTTGGTCCTCCAGTGCGGCCTGCACGGCATTCAGCTCGTCCTGGAGCGACCGCATCCGGCTGCTCAACTCGGCGATTTCTTGATTGGCCTCCTGAAACAGGCGCTGATTCTCGAGGAACCGGGTCTGGCTTTCCGCCATGGCCTGTTGCTCCTCGGTCGTGGGTGTAATGTCCTGCTGGAGGTAGAGACGATGCATTTCGAGTAGTTGATTCATCGTCTGCTGCGAGCTCAACGTGCTTTCCTGCAGGTTGGCCTGAATTTCCCGCTGCGCTGTGATCTCCCGATCGAGCATCTGTTGTTCATTCCGTAGCTCTTCGACCCGATCGACGTGTTCCGCATCGAGATGCTCCGCTTCAACCGTATCCCATTGAGGTCCGGGCAGGCGGTCGATGTCGGAGGTGATAAACCCGAGCAACCAGATGAACAACAAAGTAAGCAAGACGCTGAACAAACCGATGAGCATCCGGTGGAGTCGGGGACCTTTCGCTGGGGGATGCATGACTGAACCTCCTTTCATTGACCCTTGACTGTCTGATGGCAAACCGTTGAATATCTAACAAAAGAAGTGTACGCCAATCTTCCCGCCAAAGCAAATGCATGCAGTCCCGCCGGTCTGAATCTTTCCACCAAAGCAAAACCGGACTCCCAAAGGAGCCCGGTTTTGGATAGATATCTATCGAAACTACAGCAATATTTTGGCGAGCTCCACCTGACTCAAGGAATTGCCGTTTTGGTCGATGACGCGCATGCAATCTCCGGAGATCTCGTCAATAATGGCGATTTGGCCATCGATTTTGCCGAATTCCAGTTTGCCGTCGATATATTGCAGGCCCTTTTCCGCCAGATTTTTTTCGATGATCCTGGTCGCCTTTTGCGTCGTCTCCTTAACGGCCCTCAGATCCTCCGGGTCCATTATCTGCAAGGCAAGCAAAATATCATCGCTTGCGGGTGGATCGCCTCGTTCATCGTCTTTGAGGGTCACTTCGACCAGGTAGCCGAGGTCCTGCATCTTTTCCGCATAGGCTCCAA
>PWNM01000212.1 GCA_003557825.1 Candidatus Hydrogenedentota bacterium
TGATAGGCATGGACTCCCAATGCCGCTGCGCCAATCAGAGCGACGGCTGTCGCCAAAGGTAGCCAAGGAAAGGAGCCCTGGCCGGTGAGTGCTATGGGGTTGGCCGAGGCAATAGCGACGAGGGCAAAAGTGGACGGTCCTGACGATGCGGCCCCCCGCAGGCGGCATATTTTCTTGATATCGGAAGAGATCATCATGCTGCGGATATCCATACGCAGAGGATTCCCTCCTTCGTTCTTCGTGTGTGGATATTGCGTCCCATAGCGACCCAATTCTACACCATATAGAGATGCATTTACCTGTTGGCTTTGGTATTATAGAGCTAAACGATATCACGGTATGTAGGAGAAGTCTATGGCGTCACCGGCTCCAAAGCGAATCGGAACCTTGTTGGTCGAAAACGGCCTCATTTCGGAAGCCCACCTCGAAGAAGCCCTTCGTATTCAACAGGAGCGCGAGGGGAAGATCGTGGAAATCCTGATCTCATTGGGCTATGTTGACCCGAACCAGTTTGTCGATTTCCTGGCCAAACAGCCCGGTATTGCCGGCATTGATATCAACCGATACGGCGTTTCTGAGGAACTGATAAAGCTAGTGCCTCGTGAATTTGCCCTCAAACACGAAGTGTTTCCCCTCGATCGCATCGGCAGCCTATTAACCGTTGGGATGGTATGCCCGTTGGATACCAAGACCATCCAGGAACTGGAGCAGTTGACCGGTCTTCGAGTAAAGCCGCTGCTGGTGGCTGCCGAGGATTTACGTCGAAGCATCGAGCGGTACTACGAGCAACCGGAACAAGAAGACGAGGAAGCGTATCCCGAGGGCTTACCCCAAGGCGCGGAGATGCGCCTGGCTGGCACGGCGTGTCTCGTTCGGCAGCTCGACGCCTTGCCGGCGTTGCCGCCCACCGTTCAACGGATTCAAGAGGCCGTGGGCGACGTGGAGGTTCTGGTGAGCGACATCGCCCGGCTTATCAACACTGACCCGCCCTTGGCGGCCAAGGTGCTTGCCGTGGCCAATTCGCCGGCCTATGGGTTCCCCAACAAGGTCGCCAGCGTGGAGCTCGCCGTATCCCTGTTAGGGCTTCGCGAGACGTACCATATAGCCCTTTCCGTAGCGGTGGCCGACGTATTGACGAGCGCAGAAGGATTCAACTACAAGCAGTTTTGGACCCGGTCGTACATTCGTGCGGCCCTGGCCAAGTCAGTTGCGCGGCATACCGGGCATGGGAATGACCCGGCTCCGTTTACGGCGGGACTCCTCGCCGATGTGGGGCGGCTGGTCTTGGCGCAGGTTGCGCCAGGCAGTTACCATCAACTTGCCGAGATGCGTGACGGGCAGAAACTGGTCGAAGCCGAGGAACAACTGCTCGGCATTGGGCACCCTGAAGCGGGGTATCTGCTCACGGAAGCTTGGGGCTTGCCCGGAGCCCTGACCGAAGCCATCCGATTCCACCACATGCCCGAGCGTGCTCAGACGGGGCTGATCGCGGTTTCGTGCATTGCCGTGGCCGACGCCTATATCACGATGCCGCCCAACGAGCGTGCGAACGGGGCAGCTTTGACCGCGAAATGCGCTACCAACCTCAAGGTCCTTGGGGCGTCCGACGAGCAGCTTGATGCATTACTCCCCGACATGGATTCCATTATCAAGGGCGAGTTCATTCTTCGCCGCCGTTGGGATTTGGACGTTCGTAAATCATCGAATGCGGCCTCGTCCCCCGAACAGCAGAGTTGACTTCCCCACTCGTATTCGTTAGGTTGATGAGCATCCGGACCCTAGAGTAGCCTGACGCAGTGGATACCTTCTTGATTGTTCCCTGTGTGCAGCATGAAGTTTTCCTTGATGGTAATGTAGACAAACGATAATGGTGAGCGCATGACGAGTTCAGATAACGAGAATGACAACGGCAAGTCCTGGCATGCCCTGTCGATTGATGACGTACTTGAGGCGGTCGAGGCGACGAACGAGGGGTTGAGCTCCGAAGAAGCTGAAAAACGGCTGGACGAGTACGGCCCCAATGGACTGCCCGAAAAGAAACCAGTTCATCCCGTCATCCGGTTTTTAAAGCACTTCCACGATGTATTGATCTATGTACTGCTGGTGGCGGCGTTGGTGACGGCCTTTATGGCCTATTTTTATGATAGCGAGTACTGGATTGACACCGGAGTGATTCTGGGCGTAGTTATATTAAACGCCTTGATCGGGTTCATCCAGGAGGGCAAGGCCGAAGCTGCACTGGAGGCCATTCGTAATTTGCTTTCCCTCAGTGCCACGGCCATACGAGACGGCGAAGAGCGAGAGATCCCCGCCGAGGAACTTGTTCCGGGCGACATAGTCACGATCCAGTCGGGGGACAAAGTACCGGCCGATGTCCGCCTTATCGAGATACGCAATCTCCGAATCGATGAAGCCTCGTTGACAGGGGAATCCGAATCGGTCGAGAAGTCCCTTGATCCGGTGGAAGAATCGGCCGGTATCGGCGATCGGTTCTGCATGGCCTACTCCAGCACGCTGGTCACGTCGGGCACAGCGAAGGGTGTCGTGGTGGCGACAGGGACCGAGACCGAGATCGGCCGCATCAACGCCATGATGTCCGAGGTGAAGACCATTACGACTCCA
>PWNM01000046.1 GCA_003557825.1 Candidatus Hydrogenedentota bacterium
AGAACGTAGTCATCATCTATCGATGTGACCTATTATGGAGGGCCTAACGCCATGTATCAGAACACGCCGGACCACAGTGGCTTCAGCATCGACTGGGGAGGTCTTTTCGGCAGCTTTTGGGATAACACGCTCCGGTTCTTCGAAGAACTGGGGAACCTTGTGGGATATCTGTTTGGTATGGTCATGAGCATTTTCTAGTCGTTGAATCTAGGACGTTGAAACCAACGCCGATGGGTATTCGGCCTGGGGCTAAGGTGTCATCCAAACAGGATGCACTGTGTCATGGAACTTTTTACCCGCCGGTCGCATTTACAACCTATGTACCTTTCCACATCATGAAGGAGAACCCATTCCATGTTGATCTGTACAGGAATTACGCTGCTGGCCACTCTGGGCGCTGTTGGAGATGCCAATCTGCCTGGGATCATTCTCGACACGGATTTCCGGTCCGACGTGGATGATGTGGGAGCCTTGGCCCTGCTCAATGCTTTCGTCGATGAGGGCGAGGCCGAGATGCTGGGGGTCATGGCAAGCCAAACGGGACCCCATGTGGTCGGAGCCATCAACGCCGTCAATACGTATTACGGCCGTGGAGAGGTCCCCATCGGTTTGAGTCCTATTGACGACCAGCGCTTTCCCGATTACTATGCGCCCGTTATTGGTGATCCCGCCAATTTCCCCAGCACCCAATCCAATGATACCGCGCCGGATAGCACTACCCTCTACCGCCGCTTGCTTCATGAAGCGCCTGACCAGAGCGTGAAGATTGTCGTTATTGGCGGCCAGACCTGCATTCACCTGTTGTTGCAATCCGAGGCCGATCACGAAGGCGATGGTTCGATCGGCCGGAGCGGTCGTGAACTCATCGAGGCCAAAGTACGTGAGCTGGTCCTAATGGCCGGAAACTTCGAGAACGCAGATCATCCCGAACACAACATCAACTTGGATCGTGAAGCGTCGCAAGCGGTGGCCGCCGAATGGCCCACGCCTATCGTTTACTCAGGATTCGAGATCGGACGCCATGTCCAAACCGGCGGAACCGTAAGCGACCCGGAGACCAATCCTGTCGCGATGGCGTACAAGCTTTACCCGGCCGGCGGCGTTGGAACCATCGCCAGTTCATCCAGTTACGATCAGACGGCGGTCTACTACGCGGTGCGAGGGCTGGATGCCAATGGGAAAAGGCTTTGGGACCTAAGCGAGCCCGGGCGGGCATCGTTTCCCGACGGACTGACGTGGTTCGAGGCGGATCCTGAGGGCCCCCATCGATACCTAATACACAACGCAACCAATGAGGAGGTAGCGGAGGCCATCGAGCCATTAATGGCACGGGCCCCCGCTGCAACGAACTGAGCCAAGATTCAACAAGAGGAGAGATAACATGAAAACCGGTCTTGCATTTATCGCGACATTCCTGTTGGTGTTGATATCCCAAGCTTCTGGGGATTGGCCTCAATACGAAAGCAACCCCTTTGTAATAGAGCTCGATATCCCTGCCCCGGAGGATTCCGCGGGAGGAATACTCACGGCCGATCTCACCAACGATGGCCGGATGGATTTCCTTATAACTGTTCCCGGCCATATTGCCGCCTATGCTCACGATGGCACGGAGCTCTGGATCAAGGAAATCGATGTACGTGTTGGCGGCTCGTCGGAAAACGTGGGCTTGCCCGGGCATAATGCCCCGGGGGTGACGGCGGGAGACATCGATGGAAATGGTCGCACGGATGTGCTTTTCCTAACGGACAGCCGCGAACTGCAGGTGGTGGACGGCGCAACCGGTGAGCTTCTTTGGACGGCCACTCCACCCTATCCCGATGGTCCTGAACGTCCGGCGGAGCGGTGGGAGCATCTTGTCATCGCCAACTTCCGCGGCGAAGGCGCTCGGGACCTGCTTCTTCAGGCTACAAATAAGGATGGCTATCGAGTCGGTCATTACATTAGCGGATTCGCCATAGAGGATCTCCGAGAAGGCAACTACGAACCGCTATGGGCCCGAGACGATTTCTTGACATGCGCTCATAATGGCGCACGCATTGCTGATTTGGATGGTGATGGTCGGCATCATGTCCTCGGGGGCGATGTTATTAGTCCGGAGGGTGAGCTTCTATACAAGATCCCCTTACGCGGCCATGTGGACGCCATCGGCGCTGCAAAAGTACGCGATGACATTCCGGGGCTTCAAGTGGTGGCGGTCGAAGAGGGCGGTCCCCAGCGTGTTTTTGTCTATAACCATGAAGGCCTCATCTGGGAGGCCGATTATCGAAACTGGGAGCCCCAGAATTATGCCGTTGGCAACTTCGATCCCGAACGGCCCGGTAAGGAAATCTGGAACCGCAGTCGTTTCAATGTCAACCAGCGGCCTTTTGTCTTCGACGCTTTCGGCGAGTTGATCATCCAGTATGATCTGGTTGATGTGGCCCCGGATGACTGGGCCCCTGGCGGCCTTGAGATCATCAATACTATCGATTGGACAGGAGCAGAGAAGCAGTTGGCTGCTGCGACGGAACGGCATACGGAGGGCGACGTGTGCATTTTTGACCCTATCACTGGCGAATTTGTCCATCGTATATCAGCCCAGGCGGATCGGCTTTATGTGGCCAATGTATCCGGTGATTGGCG
>PWNM01000012.1 GCA_003557825.1 Candidatus Hydrogenedentota bacterium
CCCAGCCACGTTGGCTCGACGGCGGACAAGATGCCCAGATCCGTCAGGTACAGACCAAAGGCGAGTTCGACGCTAACTTTTTGGCCCTGCGCCATCCCTGACGATAAAACCCCGCGGGCGAAGGGCGCTCGCGGGATTATGGGGCCTCGAGGTATGCCTCAGTTTCCAATCCGGATCATGCGTTCGTTGACATCCGGCGGAACGTGGTAGGCGTTGGCCGCGTCCGGATGGAATGCCTTGAGGTATTCGGCCAGGGCATCCTGTTCACTTCCAGTGTCAGAGAAATCAGCAAGACCGGGATCCCCAGCAGCCTCGAGGAGCGACGCGAAGTTGGCGTTCACCAGCCCCTTGAAAGGCAACGTATCGCCACAGTTCTCGCTGCCTGCCGGGGCGGCACACCCGGCGAGGAAGTCGAGCGCGACCACCCGGTAGGTGCCGGTGCCCTGCGTCACGCCGCCGGTGACGACGGGTTCCCAAACTCCATCGCAGGCCCCGGCGTTCCAGTCACCCAGGCAGACCTCCATTTCCCGAACCTGCTCTCCGTCCGTTGACAGGGCCAGATTGGTGTCGCCGATGGTCCTTGCGGGGAGGGAAGGGTCAAACTCAACGCGCAAGCCGGCCGTATGCCCCCATGCACCACTCCCTGCAGCGGCCACCAACGCCTCCAGCAGATCCCGCAACTCTGCCGCGGTCATGTCCAACAGGGCAAGGCCATTGTTGAAGGCCAGGGATGTTTGGATGTCCAGCTGCGAGATACCGCCCTGGGGCTTGCCGAAGTCGTTTGCCGCCGGCGGCAGCAAGACCACCGCGTCGTCTTCACCCGGCGGCACGCTGACGATACCGATCGACGCCCGGATGCCACCACCATTCTTCACCGAGACCAGCGGCGGATTAACCGGATCCAGCTTTTGTGCATACCACAGGTTGGCGTCCGCGGTCAGATTGCCAAGATTGGTCTCGCGATCGCGTATCTGAGGGCGCCGGCCCTCGAGAAACACCGACGTAACGCCATAGGCATCACCGTCCAGCTCGCCTAGAATCTCGCGGATCACGTCGGCAACCTCTACGACCTCCGGGATCGGCTCGGCCTTCAGTTGCTCCACGACCGCCGGGATGGCAGCCCACGCACCATTCTTCCCAGAGTCGAGACGGTCGGCGATGATCACGCCATCGGCGTCAAACGCGACGACCAGACGCCCCAGATAGGTGTAGTCGCCGTCGGTGTTGACCAGAAGAACCGGTTCTCCCGACGCGCTCTCGTAGATTTCCGGGTAGTCGCCCGCCGCCGTATCGCCTTCGCGTAGGAAGTCATTGCTGTCTGCCAGAATGGTGTTGGATCCTCCGGCAACGATGATGTCCACGTCGCGCAGACGCGTGGCCAGGTTCCGTTCCACGTTGATTCGCTGCATGTGCGCGGCGAGGATGATCTTATCGATACCCTCTGCCGTGAGCGCATCGACCTCTTCCTGAATCACGGCCGCAAGCGCATCGAAGCCCGCTGCATCTTCCGGGAACGGACTGGGTGCCAGAGTCAGGTTGCCCACCGAGGTGATGGACGGCAGTGTCGGGGTCACCGCACCGACGATACCGATGGGTTCGCCATCCACCGTGATCACGACGCTTCGGGCCAGGGAACCGGGCGGCAGGCTGCTGGCCTCCTGGCCCGGCGCCTGCAGCAACGGAGCCGTATTCGAGTCGGCCGCGAAGTCGATGTTCACCGAGATGTAGGGCCATGTGGCCCCGGGATAATCACCGTCGGGCTTGATGGTTCCGGCAAAGCCCCCAGGGCCGGCATCCAGGTCATGGTTGCCCACGGCCGTGACCTGCACGCCCATCCGGTTTTGGATTGCGATCTCGCCGCGGCCCTGCCCTGGCTTGCCGATCACCGTGGCCATGCGGGGATCTTTGCTCGCTTCGAAGATGGGTCCGGGAATATAGTTGTCACCAGAACTCAGCAGGATCGTGCGATCGGGATCCTGGGAGCGGAAGTGATCCACCAGGGCCGAGAACTCGTCGACGTTGAACATGGCGGCGGTGCCGCCGCCATCCACGTCTGCGAAGTGCAGCAACTGGAGTTGAAACGGTTCATCGGTCGTGCTTGTGGAACTGCTGCTGCAGCCTGCAAGCATGGACACTGCGAGAGCCGCAACAACAGCGGCATGAAGAGCCCTTGTACGCATCAATTTACTCCTGGCTGTGTGAAGGGGTTTCCAGAGTTGGAGGAACATGCGGGACGCCGGCGCTCGCCCTGCATGAAGACTTGGTGACCAACCCGTGGCACTACAGGTGTCCGCTCGTTACGACCGAACTCCGCCACACGAACACGATCGATTCCGGAATACCGCGACCACCGTTTCGGCTCAGACCGCTTCTACACGGCCCAGCCCGGCAATCGTCTTCAATACTTTGCCGCGACTGGTATCGAGCAGATACTCACGATCCTTAACGGTCGTAACAAAACGCCATTCGGCGAGAACCTGGTCGAGGGTAAAGGTCACCACGAGGTAGCCGCGCTGGTTCACGTTCAGGTATTGGAGGTCGTCGACCAGAAGTTGAATCGCCTGCTCGGCACCCGGCACGAACTCGGCGGGCAGCTGCAGGTATTCCTCGA
>PWNM01000421.1 GCA_003557825.1 Candidatus Hydrogenedentota bacterium
CCCGCCGAAAGCCTTACCGAGCTCTCGGCCCAGCGGCCCGATGGTTCGCGGTTTCCCGTGTGGGCCTCGTTCAATGCATTACCGGATGCCGATCCACCGTTGACGGCCATACTTTTTCACGATATTACCGAGCAGAAGGCCCGTGAGGAATCGTTGCGCCAGCGGGAAGAACGATACGAATTGGCCATGAGGGGGGCGAACGACGGCATATGGGATTGGGATATTCGGGCTTCCCGGGTGTTCTTTTCGCCGCGCTGGAAAAGCATGCTGGGATACGAGGAGGGCGATATCGGATCGGCGCCGCAGGACTGGTTCTCCCGGGTCCATCCCGATGATGTGCGGGAATTGCGTCGGGTGGTAGGGAAAGCCCATTCCGGTGGAAGCCCCAATTTCGTCCACGAATACCGCATACGCCGCAAAGACGGTACCTATGCCTGGGTGTTGTTGCGAGGGGTGGTCGTATCCGATGAATCGGGTAAACCCAGCCGCATGGCAGGTTCCCAGACCGATGTGTCGGCCCAGAAACACTCGGAGGATCGGCTCCAGCATGAAGCGTTGCATGACGCATTGACGGGACTGCCCAATCGGTCGATGTTCATGGACCGGCTCAAGCATGCCATTCGCCGCAATCGCCGCCATACCGATCAGCTTTTTGCGGTGCTTTTTCTGGATCTGGACCGTTTCAAGGTCATCAACGATTCCCTTGGACATCTCATTGGCGATCAGCTGCTCATCGAAGTCTCCGAGCGGCTTCGCGGGTCGGTGCGCTCCTATGACGTCGCGTCGCGGGTAAACGACAATCATCCCTCAAGCGGCATGGTTTCCCGGCTCGGCGGCGACGAGTTCGCCATCCTGCTTGATGGGCTGCGCCGGCCCGAAGATGCTGCCCGTGTCGCCGAACGTATCCAGCAACGCCTTCAAGAGCCCCTTCGTCTGGCCAACAACGAGATCTATACGTCGACCAGCATCGGCATCGCCGTATGCAAAGGCGACTATGATCGGGCGGATGAGCTTCTCCGCGATGCGGATACGGCCATGTATCGGGCCAAGTCCCTCGGCAAAGCGCGGTATGCCATTTTCGACGATACATTGCACGGCCAGGCCCTCAACAGGCTGCAATGGGAGGGCGATCTCCATCGAGCCCTCGAACGTGACGAGTTTGTCATGTACTACCAACCCATCGTCGCCCTTGATACGGGCACGCTGAATGCCTTTGAATCTTTGATCCGTTGGCAGCATCCCGACAAAGGCCTTCTGTCGCCGGCCGATTTCATGAAAATCGCCGAAGAGACCGGCCTCGTGGCCCGGATGGGATGGTGGGCCTTTGGAGAAGCCCTCCGGCAACAAGGGGCATGGCTCAAACAAGCCGGAGAGGCTGCGCCGCGATATGTGAGCGTAAATCTATCGTCCAAAGAGATCATGCATCCGTCCATCGTGGCGCAAATCGAAGAAGCCCTTACGCAAGCCAATCTGGATGCCAACGCATTAAACATCGAAATTACCGAAACCGTCATTGTGGACAACCCCCAGTCGATTGCTGACACGCTGGGGCGACTACGTGATTTGGGGGTCCGCCTAAGCCTGGATGATTTCGGGACCGGATATTCGTCGCTAAGCTATCTGCACGAGTTTCCCATCGAAAACGTCAAAATCGACCGGCATTTCGTAAGGGACATCGGACCCGACAACAAGAAGAACGAGATCGCCGCGGCCATCATCCGGCTTTGTCATAATCTCGGGCTTACGGTAACTGCCGAGGGCGTCGAGACGCATAGCCAACTCGCGTGTCTTCGCACTATGGGGTGCGACTATATTCAAGGCTATCTTTTTGTGCCGCCGTTGCCCTCCGATGAAGCATCCGATTTACTTGGGCGCGGTGCATTAACCCCCGAATCCTGAACGTGCCGGGCATACAGGGCCTCCATAGCCCCGAACAGGGGGAGTGAATCGTTGGCCTATGGGGCTTTTTGCGTAATTCAGTTGACTTGGAATCAGTCTGTTTGCTATCCTTTGCCGATAGCGTCGACTTCTTTCCCAACAACGACTGGTGATGGGTCCGCATGTACGTGGCCCTTCGCCTTTTTTGTGAGCAGCATATGGATAAAATGAAGGTCGGCCTTATCGGGTGTGGCAACATCGGGGCCGATTTGTGCATCGCCTTGCAGCGAGGCCTCATCCCTGCTCAGATAGCCGCCCTGACCGATATGGACGACGAACGAGCCCGCTTGCTGCAGCGTACGTTCAACTTGAATGCGTCGATTTGTGATCTCGAAGAGAATGCCCAAGAGAGCGACATTTTGTTCGAGTGCGCTGCGCCGGAAGCCGTACGGGATATTGTAGAAGTCGGGGCCGCCCATCACCGGGATTGCTTGGTGATGAGCGTAGGCGGTTTAATGGAAAATCCAGGCTTGTTTGGGCTGGCCCGCGACGCCAATATTCGTATTTGGATTCCCTCGGGAGCCCTATGCGGATTGGATGGCATTCGGTCCGCCGTCGAAGCCGGGCTTCACACGGTCATTTTGACCACGCGGAAGCCCCCTACGGCTATCGATGGGACCGAGTATTTGCTGGAGAAGGGCATTGATCTCTCCAGCTTGAAAGAGCCTAAAGTCGTGTTTCAAGGCTCTGCGCGCGAAGCGTGCAAGGCTTTTCCGAAAAATGTAAATGTAGCAGCCGCCTTGAGTTTCGCCGGGATTGGTCCGGATGAAACCAAAGTGCGGGTGATTGCCGACCCAAAGGCGACGGTGAATGTACACGAAATATTCGCCGAAGGTGCCTTTGGACAACTGACGACGGTGACGCAGAACCTACCGTCTCCGCGGAATCCAAAGTCCAGTTATTTGGCCTCATTATCGGCCATCGCTGAATTGCGGATGATTGCGGAGGTGTTTGTCGCGCACCAGCGTGTCCAACGTGCGTAGGATGTGGAGAAGAAACTCATGTATGCAGTCGTGACAACAGGCGGAAAACAGATCAAGGTCGCAGAAGGCGACATCGTCCGCGTGGAGAAAATTGAAGCTCCCGTGGGCGACACCATCGAGCTGGGAGATGTGGCCTTGCTCGCCAAGGAGGACGGACTGGTCATCGACCCAACCGCGCTTGGCGAGGCGAAGGTGATCTGCCAGGTGATGCGCCAAGGCCGTGCGAAAAAGATCCGCGTCTTCAAGAAGAAACGCCGCAAAAATTACATGCGGACATACGGGCATCGGCAGTATTACACCGATCTAAAAGTACGCCAGATCCAGGCGTAAAGGAGATACGACATGGCTCACAAGAAAGCGGGCGGTAGCTCCCGGAACGGGCGCGACAGCCATGCGCAACGGTTAGGGATTAAGCATTACGGCGGCGAGCGCGTTCGCTCGGGAAGCATCCTGGTTCGGCAGCGCGGTACCAAATTGCGTCCCGGACTCAATGTCGGACTCGGCCGCGATGATACCCTGTTTGCGCTCACAGACGGCGTGGTTCAGTTCCGCCAGGTGCGTAAAGATCGCAAGTGCGTCGATATCGTCGCGGAACCTGCTGAGTAAGAAATCCAGCGGCTGGGGGGCGCGAACTCGCCGCTTTGCCCGGGATGTACGAGATGTTCGTTGATCAAGCACGCGTCCTCGTGACCGGCGGCAAAGGGGGAAATGGGTGCTGCAGTTTCCGTCGTGAGAAGTATGTGCCCCGTGGAGGCCCCAATGGCGGCGACGGCGGCGACGGCGGCGACGTATATTTTATCGCGGAGGAGCGGCTGACGTCGCTCCTCGATATTCAATTCCATTCCCATTGGAAAGGCCAAAGGGGCGGGCATGGCCAGGGAAGCGACCGTCATGGTCGTTCCGGAGAAGATACCCTTGTGTCCGTACCCGTTGGTACCGTCGTACGAGACTTCGAAACGGGCGCCATCGTGGGCGATCTGACCCAACCGGGCCAACGGTTTCAGGCGGCCCGAGGCGGCCGTGGGGGAAAGGGCAATGCCCGGTTTGCCACCTCGACCAACCGTGCGCCGCGATTCGCCGAACTGGGCGAGCCGGGTGAACGGGCCGAGTATCTCCTCGAACTGAAGCTAATTGCCGAGGTGGGCCTGGTAGGACTGCCCAATGCAGGCAAATCCACCTTGTTGGCCTCGGTGTCGGCCGCCAGACCCAAAATCGCTGACTATCCTTTCACGACTTTGTCGCCCAATCTTGGCGTGGCCCAATTGAGTGAATACCGAACCCTTACGCTGGCCGATATCCCCGGGATAATCGAAGGCGCTGCGGAAGGCAAGGGGCTGGGCCACGATTTTCTGCGCCACATCGAACGTACCAAGGTGCTCCTGTTCCTTATCGATCTTGGCGATGAAGATCCCGTGGCCACGTACGAGACCCTCGAGCAGGAACTCGAACAGCATAGCCCGGTATTCGCCGACCGGCCCCGCATTGTCGCCCTGAACAAAGCCGACATCCCCGAGAACCGCGAAGCTTTCGAATCGTTGCGACACCGCTTCGAAGACCCTATACTTATTTCCGGAGTGACTGGAGAGGGCATCCCCGAGCTGCTGGAGCGGCTTTGGATCATCGTGGACCGCCTTCGACGAAACGAGCCGGACGAAGATTCGGAAGCGGTGGACCGGTCGTATGTGTACGAGGCGCCGTTCACAGTAGAAAAGGAAGCCGGCGGATTTCGTGTCGAAGGTAAACCCGTTGTGCGGGCCGTACGCATGACCGACTTCGAAAACGAAGAGGCGGTGCGGCATCTGCAAATGCGCCTTCAACGCCTCGGCGTCTTCAAGGCCCTGAAACGTATGGGAGCCCAGCAAGGCCAGCCCATTTATATTGACACCGTCGAACTGGAATACCATCCCGACTAAGGGTAGACAACCGTGACTTCCACGCCTATAACCGTCCGTACATTGGTGGTCAAAATCGGGACCACCTTGTTGACTACCGACACGGGATTCGATGGACGGATCCTCGAGCAGATCGTGAAGGAGCTTGCTCTTCTCAAACGGGAACGCGAGCTGAATATACTGATTGTTTCGTCGGGCGCGATTGGCTGCGGCATGGATGTCCTCAAACTGACCAACCGCCCCAAGGTCCTGCCTCTCAAGCAAGCCACGGCCGCTGTCGGGCAGGCCCGGCTGATGCATTATTACGAAGTGCTCTTTCAAACCTACGGCGAAGGGTTGCATACCGCACAGGTCTTGATAACGGCCGGCGAGTTGGACGATCGCAGTACCTATTTGAACATTCGCAATACCTTGCATGCGCTGTTCGACATGAAGCACGTCATTCCCGTCATCAACGAGAACGACTCGGTCGCTACGGATGAGTTGCGGTTTGGCGACAACGACACTCTGGCCGCTCGGGTCGCCGCCAAGGTCGATGCCGACTTGCTCATTCTGCTCAGCGACATCGATGGCCTCTACGATCAGGATCCGCGAACCCATCCCGAGGCCCGCCTCATTGAGCACGTCGAGCAGCTTACCCCCGAAATCGAGGCCCTTGCTGTCGATACGACGACCCAGACCTCCATCGGCGGTATGAAGACCAAAATCAGCGCCGCCCGTATCGCCTGTGCTGCCGGTCTGCCCATGGCCATCGCCGATGGCCGTCGGCCCAATGTCATCCATGATGTGTTGAGCCAAAAGGGTCCGATGACCTGGTTTGGCAAGGCCGCCGTATCGTTGCCCCATCGGAAACGCTGGATTGCCTTTGGTCGTACCAGCCGCGGGGAAATCCGGATTGATGACGGCGCGTGCCGGGCCCTCCTCCAAGGGGGCAAGAGCCTCTTGGCCGCCGGCGTCACCGATGTAACGGGGACCTTCCCCGAAGGGGCCGCCGTTCGCGTCACCGATGCGAAAGGGCAGACCATCGCAACCGGTCTGGTCAACTACGGCAGCGAACAACTCGCCCGGATCAAGGGTTGCAAAAGCCACGAAATAGAGGCCATTCTGGGGCGAAAGGACTTTGACGAAGTGATCCATCGGGACAATTTGGTATTGTTATAACCGTCTCCGTTTCGAAATGGATCCAACCAGCAAAGGAAGCACGCATGTCTCTCCACGACGAAATCCAGACCATTGGTCGCCAAGCGCGTGCGGCCGCAGACGAACTCCGGTCGCTGTCAAGCGCAGTGAAAGATAAGGCGTTGCTCACCGTAGCGACGCGATTGCGGGAATCCAAAGGGAAACTGCAGGAAGCCAACGCAAAAGACCTCGAAGCCGGTCGGGAAAAGGGCCTGTCCTCCGCCATGTTGGATCGCCTTGAACTGACGGACAAGCGCATCGAGGCCATGGCGCAGGGGCTCGAAGAAGTGGCCGCCCTGGCCGATCCCGTCGGCGATATTGTGAGCCAGACCGTTCGACCCAACGGCATTCGCATTGCTCAGATTCGTCAGCCCTTGGGCGTCATCGGCATCATCTACGAGAGCCGTCCGAACGTCACCGCCGACGCCGCGGCCCTGTGCCTGAAGTCGGGCAACGCCACCATTCTCCGCGGCGGTTCAGAAGCCATCCACTCGAATCTGGCCATTGCCGACATCTTTGTCGAAGGGGTACGGGAAGCCGGCGCGCCGCAGCATGCCGTGCAGATGATCACCACCACCGACCGCGCTGCCGTAGGCGAGATGCTTCAGATGAGCGCCTATATCGATGTTATCGTGCCCCGCGGTGGTAAGGCCCTTATCGAGCGAATCTACTCGGAATCCCGCATTCCCGTCGTAGCTCATCTCGACGGCATTTGCCATACCTATGTCCATGCCGACGCCAACCTTGATATGGCCCGCGCCATCTGCGTCAACGCCAAAATGCAACGCCCCGGCGTGTGCAACGCCATGGAAACCATGCTCGTACATACCACCGTGGCGCCCAGTTTCCTGCCCGTGGTGGCGAAGGAACTGGAAGCCGCCGGCTGCGAACTCCGAGGATGCGGACAAACTCAGGCGATCATCAATTGCAAACAAGCGACTGACGAAGACTGGACCACCGAGTACCTGGACGCGATCCTGTCCATCAAAATTGTCGATTCCTTGGAGGCGGCTATCGAACACGTCAACCTGTACGGTTCCCATCATTCCGATGCGATTGTGACCGAAGGCTACGCTGCTGCCGAACGGTTCCTTGATGCCGTCGACAGCGCCACGGTCTACGTAAACGCCTCGACGCGGTTTACCGATGGGTTCATGTTCGGTCTTGGAGCCGAAATCGGCATCAGTACGAACAAGCTGCATTGCCGCGGGCCCATGGCGCTTAAGGAATTGACCTCGCTTAAATATGTCATCCGAGGCTCGGGTCAGATCCGCGAATAGCCTCGCGGAATGGGGGACGAAATGGAAGAGCGCCGGAAGCTCGCTTGTTACTCCATGGTATACATGCATGATGGTATATGGAGGAATTCATGACCGATATACAACGGATTGGCATATATGGCGGCACATTCGATCCGATTCACAATGCGCACGTGGCCATGGCCCGTACGGCATTGGAGCAGGCCCAGCTTGACTTGGTCCTGTTTGTCGTCTCCGCCAGGCCTCCTCATAAAAACGAAGGCCCCTTTGCCTCTCCGGAAGATAGGTACGCCATGGTCTGCGCCGCGTTGGCCGACGAGCCGCAAATGGAGGCCTCGCGAATCGAGTTGGATCGGCCTGGACCGTCTTACACGGCCGATACGTTGCGAACGGTGCAAAAGCAATACCCGGAGGCAAGCCTCTATCTTATCCTCGGCATGGATTCGTTGGTTGATCTGCCCCGTTGGCGTCAGCCCGATGTCATTCTGCATCATGCCCGGCTATTGGTTGTCCCCCGACCGGGAGCATGGGAACCGCCGCCTTCGCTCGAAGGCCATTACGATGTGTTGCCCTTCGAGAAGACTCCCCTTTCGTCCACCCGTATTCGTGCGCGGATTGCGGCGGGCGAGCCTTGCGAGGACTGCGTGCCCCCTGCTGTTATGAAGATGATCCGCGAGAAGGGAGTTTACAATGCCGTTGCCTGATATCCCCCGAGCCGAAGAATGGATGGCCCTGTTGGAGGCCCGCCTGCCTCAGAAAAACATCCATCATTGCCTGTCTGTCGCAAACTACGCCGCCTATGCCGCCGACCGCAGCGGCGTCGACCGGATCGAAGCCGCTACGGCGGGAATGCTTCACGATATCCACAAGGCAACCCCGAAACGTCGGCTGGTCGAGCTCGCCGAGGCCTGGGATATCCCCATTACGGAGGTGCAGCGCCAGAAACCCAAGCTGCTCCATGCGCCGGTGGCGGCCGAGGAATGCCGCCGCGAGCTCGGCATCACCAGCGACGCCATCTACGAGGCCATCTGGTGGCATACGACGGGAACCCCCGAAATGGGACCCGTAGCCATGGTGTTATACCTGGCCGATTTCTCCGAGCCGTTGCGCATTCATCCCGAAGCCCCCCATGCCCGTGACATCTTCGAAAACAAAGGCCTTTGGCCCGCCCTTCGGTATGTCGCGCAGAGCAAGCTGCGCTATGCGACCCTCAAGCCGCCGGTGGACCCCAACACGTGGGCCTTTTCCGAATGGCTGAATAACGCGGAACCCGCCGCTCGGGCTGAATGATGCCGCGCGATTCCTTCGAGGGATTGGCCCGCTATTACGACGCCATTATGTCCCACGTGAATTACGACCGTTGGTTCGTCGCCACGACCGAGTTGGGTACGCTCTTGCCCCCCAATCCAAGACACTTGGATGCCGCATGCGGTACCGCCCTTCTGCTGCATCGACTGCGCCGCATCGGCTGGGACAGCCATGGCATCGACCTGTCCTTTGCCATGCTCCGGGCGGGATCCAGAAGAACGGACCGGCTCCCCCTTGCGAACGCCGACCTGCGGGCATTGCCCTTCAACGGATGCTTCGACTATGTAACCTGCCTCTTTGACAGCATCAATTTCCTGCTTGATATTGGCGATGTCCGCCGCGCCTTTCGCGAGATCGCCGGAGCGTTGCGAGACGGGGGATTGTTCTACTTCGATATCGTCACTGAACGCATGGTGACCCTCCATTTTGCCGGGCAACGTTGGATTGAAGACAACGGAAAGTTCTCCACTTCCTGGGAGAGCGAGTACGTCCGAAAAAACCGCCTGACGACTACCCACATATGCGTTCAGAACGGCCCGGTCTGTTCCATTGCCGAACGGATCTACCCGCCCGAGGAAGTTCGCGCCGCCCTCGAGGCCGCCGGCTTCACCCTTCTCGCCATGCTCGACGCCGAAACCTGGGGCGATGTCCGCCGCAAAAGCGTCCGCATCGACTTCGTTGCCATCAAGGGCGATGCAGCGCCCTACCGCAAGGATTATCTCAACGTACGCGAAAGTGTCCGCGCCCTGATGGGATAACGCGCCGTTGTTCGGTCCATCGCATCGTGATAGAATCATCCCATGGATAGAACCCACGTAAAGAAAGGGCGCCTGTCGGACCGGCAACACGATAACTTCGTGCCCGGCACCCCCACCGAACGCCTTGCCCTGTTGTGGCAACTAACCCGCGAGGCCTGTTCCTTAAGTGACCGATATGATGCTGAACGAAGATTACAGCGATCTGTTACAGTCCTTCGTCGAAGAGAACGTTAGGTTTATCCTTGTCGACGCCTATGCCATGGCGGCGGTGCATATGCTCAGTCGGCGGCAGTGGTCGGGTCGATGATGGTCTCCACCTTCGCGATGCGGTTCGCTGGGAGGCCCGCCTCCTGGGCGTGCTGGCGAATCATCTCCTCGTTTGGGGCGATGTAGATGCAGTAGATTTTGTCGTTCGTCAAAAAGCTTTCGAGCCACTGGATGTCCGGTCCCAAGTTCCTGAGAACACTGCAGGACTTTTCCGAGGCGGCCTTTAGCTCCTCTTGAGTCATTCTGCCCGCTCCGGGGATATCCCGTTCGATTACGTACTTGTTGGAAGGTGTCATTGTCTTTTCCTTTCGGTTGCGTCACACTTTCGTGGGCGGCTCCACACGCCACCCGTTCATGCCTTGGTACCGCTCATCTCACCTATCGGGCTCCGCTATGCCGCCCGCGAAAACAGCGGGAGACAGGCGTCCGCGATCGCCTCCACATGGCGATCGTCCGTGCCACAGCAGCCCCCCATAACGTTGAGGCGGGTCAGGCATTTGCGCCTCAGTTCGGCGTATTCACGGCCGAGTTCGCGCGGGTCGCCTATGTCCAGTTCTTCTTGCTCCTCGAGTTCGACGTGGCTCAACCGCGACGCGTTTGCGCGCAGTGCACGGATGCGCTCGACCCATGGTTCATCCGCCGCCACGGCTTCCCTGAAGTGGGTGGGATGGGCGCAGTTGATCATGAAGTACGCGGGATAACCGCCCGTAGCCTCGTCCACCCGTTCGATGGCCTCGCCCAGGGGTTCGCCGGACGGAAGCCGTCCATCCGTTTCGGTAGTGAAGGAGATCACTGCGGGCATCCCGGCGTCCTTGGCGGCCAACGTCAGACCGTTGGCCTCGGCGGCGTAGTTCATGGTGAGCACGCTCCCCAGATC
>PWNM01000153.1 GCA_003557825.1 Candidatus Hydrogenedentota bacterium
CCGGTGATTCGAGGCTCATTCAACGGGGCGAATCCTGCAAAGATGGCGTTGTAGCGGTTTGAATAATAACCACCACCCTCGGCGCGGGCAATTTGCGCCGTTCCCGTCTTTCCTCCAACCCGATATTCTGGGATATTCGCGTGTCGGCCGGTACCGTCGGTTACCACAAGATGGCACAATTCCTTCATGATCGAAGCGGTGCTTTCGTGCAGAATACGTCGGGGCGCTTCGGGCTCGAACGCGTAGACCGTCTCTCCATAGGCGTTTTCGACTCGATCGACTACATGGGGACGTACGAGGTAACCGCCGTTGGCAATAACTGAAAACGATCGGGCCAATTGGAGGAGGGTTACACCGATTTCCTGGCCAAATGATAACGACGTTAACGATGCCCCTGACCAGTGTCGCCGTGTTCGATAGATTCCGGCGCTCTCCATGCGGAGATCCGAGTTGGTTGTTTGGCCAAACCCAAAGCGTTGAATCCAGGCGTCAAACAAATCCGGTCCCATGACACGGGCAATCTTTGCAACAGAAATGTTGCTTGAATAGGCAAAACTCTCGGAAAACGGTACGACTCCCAGAGCCCGAGTATCGGTGATACGCCGTCGCCCATGGGGGTAATATACGCCCATTTCACAGTTGATGGGGTCGTGGGGGCCGATCATGCCTTCCTCAATGGCGGCTGCAACTGTGATCACCTTGAAAGCGGAACCCGGCTCGAATATATTCGATACGGCAAGATTGGTGAACTGCTCGGGCGGAACCTCATTGTATCGGTTCAAATCAAAGGCAGGACGAATGGCCAAGGCCAGTATCCCCCCGGAATGTGGGTCCATGAGAATTCCCATGCCCCATTCTGCTTGGGATTTTTCCACCGCTCGGTCGAGTTCGCGTTCCAGGCGGCTTTGGATGTCAGCGTCGATGGTCAAGAAGACGTGGTTCCCCCGTTTCGGAGGATCATAGTCCACCGTGAGCGATGTCAGCAGATTCCGGTCACGGTCTGTGCGGGCCACACGGCGTCCGGGGGTGCTCCGCAGGTAGTCTTCAAAAGACAACTCGACGCCTTCGGCCCCTTGTCGGTCACGATTTACGAAGCCGATGACATGGGCAGCCAATTCCCGTTGGGGATAATGCCGTAATCGTTCATATTCAATGCGTAATCCCTCTTCGCGAAGTTTGGCCGGATCGCCCAGCATAGCCAGATCCTCGGGAGACAACTCCCGCTTGACCCATACGAATTTCCGGTAGTTTCCCGAAGCTGTACGCGCGGATAGCCGCCTGTATAGGGTATCTTCATCAAGATTCAGGCGGGCTGCCAATGTACGCGCCATGCCGCGAAGGTCGTCTATGCGGCTTGGATCTGCCGACAATGAAGGAACCTGGTGATCGGTTGCCAACAGACGGCCGCGCTGATCGTAGATATTGCCCCGGGGTACGGGTATGGCCGCTTCGGCGATGTGGCTGATGTCCGCTTCGTTGTAGTTCCATTTGGGGTTGATGTGCAAACTGAACAATCGAAAAACGATGGCTGCCAGGCCGATAAGCAGCAGGCACTTTATGGCCAGGATCCGCCGGCGATGGCTTTTACCCACCGGGCGAATCCCGTTTGCTGTGCGGGTGGAATTGCGGGGCCTAGCTGAGCGAGTGGTCATGGCGATGCCCCCGAGGCACTTTCCGACCCATGGTGATTACGAGCATAGGCCATTGGCGGTTCATCCTCTGGAACCGGCGTAGGCTGGCCTGGTACGGGAATGATGTGGATCTGTCCGTGTTCCGGCTCAACCAGTCCGATTGTGGGAGCATAGTCCTCGAGTCGACGCATCCCTTCGAGCTCGGCTTGCCGTGCGCGCATATCGTTGATCTCGTTTCGGAGTTCGCGATTGTGGCGAGTGAGATGGTTGGTCAGGTAGTCATTCTGAAAAATCTGTAACTGAAGCCACGTCTCGACAAACAGCACGGAGAACAACACAGCTAGAAACGGCGCCCAGTGCAAACAATAACGGACCAAAGTCGATACAGGACGTTTTCGTTCTCGTCGGGTCATTGTGCTGCATCCTTTTCAGTTGGCAATCGTTCTGCAGCTCGTAAGCGGGCGCTCTGGGCGCGGGGGTTTTGTTCGCATTCGGCCTCGCTTGGCGTGACTGGCGTCGGGGTCAATACTCTCAAGACAGGCGGATGTGTTCGCCGCACTCGGCCGTCCGGCTCGAATTCATGCTGGGGACGGGAGGCGTCGCGAAACAGGTTCTTGATGATGCGATCCTCTCCAGAATGAAATGCGATGGCCACGATTCGGCCTCCTGGCCGCAGTAGGTTGATTCCCGCTCTCAGCGCTTCCGTGATTGCCTCGAATTCCCGGTTGACCGCAATACGAATGGCTTGAAACGCGGTGCGGACTTCTTTGGGAACGCCCCGGACAAAGGGCAACGCTTGGCAAATAGCCTCCTGGAGGTCCGCAGTCGTGGTAAGTTGTCCTGCTCGGGCTCTTTGCACGATTACCGATGCGATTCGTTTTGCGGGTCCCACATCGCCATAGGAACGAAGCACATTGGCCAGTTCGGTTTCGGATATGGATTTTAGGTAGTCGGAGGCGGACTCGCCCTGTGAGGGATCCATCCGCATGTCCAAGGGGCCGCTTTCCTGAAAGGAAAACCCACGGGCGGGGTCGTCCAACTGCATGCTTGACACGCCTGCATCCAGGAGCAGCCCATCAATCGTTGATATGCCCAGTTCCGTCAACACGGCTCGAACCTCTCCATGGTTACGCTGCAACACCACGGCCTGAGGATATGCTGCCAACCGTTCCCGAGCCATGCGCACCGCTTTGGGGTCACGATCCAATGCGATAAGCTGACCGGTGGTCAACTCCGCCGCAACACGGGCTGCATGGCCACCCGCTCCCGCCGTGCAGTCAACATAGACCCCTTCGGGTTTCACCCGAAGCCACGAGACCGCCTCGTCGGCAAGAACGGGGAGATGCACGTCGTTATGCTGCTTCCTGAAACACGGCAATGGCCTGGGGTTCGCTTTCGTAGGCTTCAAACAAGGACGAAATACCTACCATGCGAAACAAGCGATCCGCGCACAGGTTCATGCCGACGAGTTTCAGATCGCCATTGGCCGAGCGGCACTTCCGCAGCCGTTCAACCAGGATGCCCACCCCCATGTAACTGAAGAACCGTACTTTGTGAAGATTGATAACCAGGTTGAAGCGTCCTTGATTCAAGCATTCCAGGAGCGCTGACCGAATGGCATCAATGCCCCCCTCGTCTAAGTTGCCTTCCAGCCGCAACACCGTCACATTTCCATGATCCGTCCGCTCAATTTGCATCATTGCACCCCGCCTTTCTGGTTGTCCGCCTCTCCGGATTCCGCCCCGGAAAACACGGCCGCCGCTATCTCCTTGTATTCCGCCTCTTTACCTTCCACAAATGCCCGCCACGCGTCTTTGTTCCATAGCTCTAGATGGTCGTCTACGCCGATGAGCACGGCCTCCCCGTCGAGGCTTGCATGTTCGCGTAGGTGGCTCGGTACAGCGATACGACCTTGATTATCCGGTTTGACTTCGGCTACGCCGCTAAAGAACAATCGCCGAAAGTCAAGCGCCCGCGAATCCATCGACGCATGACGCCCAATCTGTGACCGGATTTTTTGCCATTCATCCCGATGAAACAAAAACACGCAACGATCGAAACCACGCGTCATATACCATATGGCGTGTCCATAAACATCCATAGTCTCACGGACGCGACGAGGGACAGTGATCCGTCCCTTATCATCGAATTTCGTGATCGATTCGCCGTAATACACCCGTGTGACCCTCGTTTACCCCGTGGGACCACTTTGTCCCACTCCGTAACCACAGACTACCACAACGCACCACCGTTGTCAACCCCCAAAAGCCTCCTTTCTCCTGTATTTTCAAGGGGTTACGACGATTGAAAGGCCGTATGGCGATACAATATATTGCGCATATTGAACCCATAATGGGTGTTGAGGTACTATATATTGTGGGATTAATGCAGGAAAACCCGGGAAATGCCATGAAATAAAAAAATCGACAGGATGTCCAGAAATATCTTTTTTGGGCCAGTAGGCGCCTTTGATTCCCCCACCAGGCCCCACCTACGGCGATTTTCATTCGGCATTTCGGGATCGGATCGGGTACCATAATCCACAGTGAAGAGCCTCAGATTACAATCGGGAGAGCAAGATGACCGGTAAACGTGCGGACTATATCTCGTGGGACGAGTACTTTATGGGGGTGGCCATACTCTCGGCCCATCGCAGCAAGGATCCCAATTCCCAGGTGGGGGCATGCATTGTCAATGCGGCAAACAAAATTGTGGGGATTGGCTATAACGGTTTTCCAATCGGTTGCAGCGATGATGAGCTGCCCTGGGAACGCGAAGCGCCCACGGCGTTCGAAACCAAATATCCCTATGTATGTCATGCCGAGATGAACGCCATTATGAACAAGATAGCGGCGGACTTGCATGGGTGCCGGCTCTATACCACTCTTTTCCCCTGTAACGAGTGTACGAAAATCATCATCCAGAGCAGCATTGCCGGGGTCATCTACTTGAGCGATAAATACCATGACAGCGAATCGTGTCGGGCTGCCCGACGAATGTTTGATATGGCGGGTGTCGCCTATGAGCAGTTTGCGCCGGTTAATCCCCAGATTGTCATCAATTTTGCCCGTGAGGCCGAGGCCGTAACACGGGACTAACGGCATACTTCCTTTCTATGAATATAAATTCGAGTTTAAGGTGCGTGATTTGCGTCTTTCTGGGTTGATTCTGCTGCATCCGTGTGGTAAAGTATGACATATAGATAATCTGCGTATCCCTTAAGTCCAGGGGAACGCGGTTCGCCAGGTAACCAGTTTTGGAGTGTACGGGGCATTAAACTGGGCGGGGTTTCCTCACACACAGTCCGTATGGGGCCGCTTTATGGGGTCGCGAGATGACTGAACAGTCCATTGCGCAGCAGGTCGAACGGTTGGCTGAAGCGCTTGTTTTCACGAACTTGGGGGATCTCTCTTCCCTAGCAGAATTGCATTCGGATGTGCAGCATATTGAGGAGTGGGCCTCTGCCCACGAGCGTCCCACCGTGGCCAAGGCCATGAACAGGGCGGCCGACCTCATTGAGCAGATTATATTAAACGAGATTGCGGACCCCGAAGCGGCTCTTGATGTTCTCAACAAGACCGCCGCATGCTTGCAGAGCATTGTTCGCGACGACCGCGACGCAGAGCCCGGTGAGTTTCCGTCCGAATTGGACGGATCGTCCGCTGAGGAAATGCCCGAGGAAACACCGAGCCCGGAGGTGGGACCCGGCGGGTTTGTTCAATCCTCCATGGTTGATGAAAGTATCCTGGCCGAGTTTGTTGCGCGCCAGCCTTCCGTTCTTGATGACATGGAGAATCTCATTCTCGAACTCGAACAATCGGGTTCCGACGCCACCTTGGGCGAGTTGCGTCGTCTACTCCATACCCTTAAAGGCGAAGCGGCCCTCGTTGGGTTTGCCGATGTCGAACGGGTTTGTCATGTGGCCGAGGATGCTCTCAGTGAATGCGGGCATGCCGCATTGAGCGATGCACTCCTTGAAATCAAGGACTGGTTTGCCCGTGTGTTTCAGGCCTATCAGGGGCAAGGGCCCAATCCGGAATCCGGCAGTGTCTATGTCGACCGATTGCAGGCCCTTCGTACTGGTTCTTCCGAAACCGCAAGCGCGGGCATAGTCGCAGAGATAGAAGGTGGAGCCCCGCCGGAATCCGCCGAAGAGACGCTGCAATATCTCACCGGCGACCCCGATCTACTGAGTGAGTTTGTTACGGAAGCGCAAGAGCACCTGGAAAACAGCGATGTGCAGCTTTTGACCGTCGAGACCGAGCCCCATGATCAAGAAGCCCTCAACACGGTGTTCCGGGCATTTCATACCATTAAAGGCGTGGCCGGGTTCATCGAACTCCCCCATATTCAAGGTCTGGCCCATGAAGCCGAGAATCTACTCGACAAGGCCCGCAAAGGCGAGGTAGAGCTGACCGGCTCGTATATGGATGTGACGTTCGACGCCGTCGATATGATGAAACGGCTGGTGCAGCATGTGTCGGACTGTCTTGGCTCGGGCGCCCCCTTGCCTTCGGAACCGGGACTGACCGAATTGACCGCCCGTCTTCAGGCCGCCGTTGCCGGTCAGCCGCTACCGACTGACAAGGAGGATGTCGTACCCAGTTTCAGCGACGAGGATGAGCCCCCCAAGCCCTTGGGCGAGGTGTTGGTCGAGTCCGGAAAACTCTCGCCTGAAGCGTTGAACGCCGCGCTGCAGAAGCAGGCCGAAAGTGGAGGGGAACCCGTAGGCGAACTGCTGATTCGCCAATCCTACATTACGCGCAAACAGTTGGACGAGGCGTTAGCTCGTCAAAAAGCGAATGGCGGGTCGCCTCTTCTTGGCGAGATATTGCTCGAGCAGGGTATGATTACCCAGGCGGCGCTCGAAGAGACGCTCGCTCGGCAGATGAATGTGGAACCGCCCAAACTGGGCGAGGTACTGGTGCGCGAACAGCAACAGCCGGCCAAGGAAGTCGCCCAGGCTTTACGAGGCCAACAGCGTCAGCCTGGAGCCGAAGTTCGTGAATCGGTCCGTGTGGATTCCGATAGGCTGGACCGGTTGGTCGACCTGATAGGCGAACTGGTTATCGCTGAGTCCATGGTGAGCCAGTCCGACGAATTGCTGGCGAATGCGTCGCCCCAGACGCTTCGTCAGTTGGGCCAATTGGACAAAATAACCCGTGAGTTGCAAGAGATGGGGATGAGTCTCCGCATGGTGCCTGTGCGGGCGACTTTCCAAAAGATGGCCCGTCTCGTTCGGGATCTAGCCCGTAAGTCCGGTAAAAAAGTCGACTTCTTTATGGAAGGAGAAGACACCGAGCTGGACAAGACCGTGGTGGACAAAATTGGCGATCCGTTGGTCCATATGGTGCGCAATGCCGTTGATCACGGACTTGAGGCGACGCCCCAAGATCGGGTTGCTGCGGGTAAGTCCGAAACCGGGACGATCACCTTACGCGCCTACCATAAGGGCGGCGGGATTTACATCGAAATCCAGGACGATGGCCGGGGGTTGGATCGCGATACCATCCTACGCAAAGGCATCGAGCGCGGGATCGTGCGCGAGAGTGATACCCTCACCGATCGCGAGATCTGCAACCTCATTTTTGAACCCGGCTTCTCCACCGCGAAACAGATCACCGATGTGTCAGGCCGGGGCGTCGGCATGGACGTTGTCCGCCGCAATATCGAAGCCCTTCGAGGCCAGGTCGAGAT
Organism: Candidatus Hydrogenedentota bacterium; assembly: GCA_003557825.1. GTDB lineage: Bacteria > Hydrogenedentota > Hydrogenedentia > Hydrogenedentales > SLHB01 > PWNM01. The sequence goes on from PWNM01000153.1 coordinate 7,329, forward strand.
TCAAAGTGAAGCCGGAAAGGGGTCGACATTTAGTATCCGCCTGCCCTTGACGCTTGCCATCATCGATGGCATGGTCATCCGCGTAGGCGACGAACGTTATATTCTCCCCACGCTTTCGGTGGTTCGCTCCATTCGGCCAGAAGACGACAATCTGTTTACTGTTGTTGAAAAAGGCGAGATGATCTCGCTGCAAGGAGAGCTTGTGCCGCTATTCCGACTGGAACGGCTGTTCAACATTCAGGGCGCCGAACAGGATCTCACCCGCGCCTTGGTTGTCATTGTTGAGGACGACGGCAAACAAGCCGGAATAATCATCGATGAACTGCTCGGTCAACAGCAAACGGTGATCAAGCCCCTCGGCGAATCCATGCGCGGCATCCCCGGCTTAGCCGGTGCGGCGATCATGTCCGATGGCCGTGTTGGGCTTATAGTGGATATCGGGGGCCTTGTTCGATTGGCGAATACGGGTGGGCGCTCCAAACTAATCTCCGAAACGGCATGATTTCGGATGAAATCTGGAGCCGGACTCATGTAAAGGGCGTTCGAGGCGACACGCATTAATCCAGGCTCAGAGGGAGGATAAGACATGGCTGATTTACAGGAAAACGATGTGGTCTCCGAAACAATGCGGGATGTAGCAGGGCAGTATCTGACCTTCGAAGTGGCGGAAGAGATCTACGGCCTTCCGATTTTAACAGTTCAAGAGATTATCGGCATCATGCCTGTGACCCGAGTCCCTCGTACGCCAGAGTATGTGCGGGGGGTGATCAACCTGCGGGGCAAGGTCATTCCTGTTGTCGAATTACGAACGAAATTCGGTATCGGAACCATCGAAGATACAGCGCGAACATGCATCATCGTGGTTCAGGTTTCCCATGGAGGACAGGATGTGATCATGGGAATCCTGGTAGATGAGGTGTCGGAAGTTATCCATATTGGCGAAGACGCCATCGCTCCCGCACCGTCTTTTGGGTCATCGGTACCGGTCGAGTTTATCCTCGGCATGGGTAAAGTAGGACAGAAAGTCATCATGCTTCTGGATGTGGATAAAGTGTTGGCCAGCGATGAACTCAGCGTCATCGCCCAAGCCAGCCAAGGTGGCGAAAGCTCCGCTGATGCCTAGATTCTGTCTGGAACTGTGCAGATGCAATATTGGAGAAGCCGGAAGTTCGTATTGTGATGCCGGTTTCCCCTCGATTCTGAGTGTTTTTTGGTGACCCGTTGGGTGGGGCATCCATTTTAGTGGTAGGACCGTTTGAACGTTGCGTGGCGTCCGAGACGGAGCAGGAAACCGTACGGAGTACGCGGGGAGAATCCCTTGTGTCAATGAATGTCGAACATATCAACCCGTTTATCGAAAGCGTCCATGAGCTGTTTGAAACCATGCTCGGGATTAACGTAAGCCGCGGGAATATCGGAGTGAGCACCGGGTCAAACAACCCACGCGAAATCATGGCGCTCATCGGCCTGAGCGGTCCCGCTCGAGGGGCGGTCTCCATTTCATTTCCAGCCTCCACTGCACTGCGGCTGGTCGAGCAGCTTCTCGGAGTCGAGACGCGTGTCATAGATGATACCGTTTCCGATGGCGTGGCGGAGGTGGTCAACATCATTGCGGGCAGCGCCAAGGCCAAATTTGTAACCGATGGCGGTACGCCCATCGAGCTCAGCTTGCCCACCGTCTTTCGCGGTAGCGATTTTCGTGTCGATTACCCCACCCAATCGGTTTGGCTTGAAGTTCCGTTCAATACCGATTTGGGCCCCTTTTCCATGCGTGTGACATTTGATTTCGAAGAAAGCAAAACCAAGGAAGGAGATTCAGCATGAAGGCCCTCGTCGTTGACGATTCCGCCGTGATGCGTAAGGTATTAATCGGAGCGCTTGCCCGCGCGGGGATCTCGGATGTTGACCAGGCGGCCGATGGACAGGAAGCCGTTAATTCATGTAATGCAAACGATTATGGCCTGGTGCTCATGGACTGGAACATGCCCAATATGTTGGGTATCGATGCCGTTCGTGCAATTCGCGGAGCCGGCAAGACCATGCCGATCATCATGGTTACTACCGAGGCGGAGAAAAGCCGGGTGATTGAAGCCTTGAAAGCCGGTGCGAACAACTACATCATCAAGCCCTTTGAACCGGCCCATATTGTAACCAAGATCCAGGAGGTCCTTGGGGCCGCCGGATAACTCGGTTCGACCTCGACAAGGAAAAGGATATGGTCAATCGGCCGAAACCCCGGGAGGCATACTGGTAACCGATGGAATCGATGCGTGCCAGTTACTATCTTGAACCGGGCTATATCTATTTCAGTAAGCGTCCTTCTACGGTCCGGACTGTGGTCGGCACGTGTGTGGCGGTTTGCCTGTGTGACAAAGAGTTGAAATACGGGGGCATGAATCATTTTTTGCAGCCTTCGACTTCCGAACAAGAGAAGGCCACGCCTAAGTTTGGAAATGTGGCGGTTGCGGCGCTCGTACGCATCATGGAGGAAGCCGGCTGCCAGAAAAAGAACCTCGTTGCCCAGGTTCTGGGCGGAGCCATACCTCCTAAAAGTGGGGTCAATTCACTCGGGCGTCAGAATGTTCAGGCGGCGCGGGATATGCTCGCCCGTAAGGGAATTCGCATTGCCGCCGAGGATGTGGGGGGCGTAATTGGACGGAAAATTGCTTTCGATACCGGTACGGGCCAGTTGGCCGTGCTGAAGGTGCACGAGCTTCGTGATTCCGATTGGGTCAAACAATAGAATTTAAGAGGATGCCTGCTATGGCAATATCCGTTGCTGATACCTGCGGTATACCGCTGTTCGAGGTGCATCCATGAGCGTACTCGACCGGAAAATGTTCGACAAATTCCGCGACCTGATATACGAAAAGAGCGGTATTACGCTGGGAGAACAAAAAGAAGCGCTTGTATCCGCGCGCATTGGCAAACGGATGCGCGCCCTCGGGCTCACCAGCTACGAAGATTACTTTAAATGCCTGGTCAACAAGGATTCCGACCAGGAGCTAGTTCATATGCTCGATGCGATTTCAACGAATGTGACAAGCTTCTATCGCGAGCCCGACCACTTTACCTTGTTGGAGGACCTCCTGGCGCGTTGGCGCGATGAAGGGCAGCAGCGGTTTCG
>PWNM01000374.1 GCA_003557825.1 Candidatus Hydrogenedentota bacterium
GGGAAGTTCCGGTGCACACGCCCGATATCCTTGCGGCGGCTGACGCGGTAGACGCCTATCTCGAAGCCTACCGGTTCAGCGGTGAGGCGCGTTGGCTCGAGAACGCAGTGGAATGGGCACGTAAGGGGATTCCCTTTATCTATCTCTGGACGGCATCCGAGCATTCCTTCATGCTTGGGGGCTCGATTCCGGTGTTCGGCGCAACCTTCCATACCTATTCCTGGTTTGGCCAACCGGTACAATGGAATGGGCTTCGATATGCCGTATCGGTCTTGCGTTTGGCCGAATTCGATGACAGCTATCCCTGGCAGCTCATTGCAGAACAGCTTCTGCATAGCGCCATTCACCAGCAAGACCAGGAAGGCGATGATGTAGCCCTATGGCCTGACTGGGTCAATGTGGTTACTGGGGAGAAATGCCCCTGGGTGTTCGGTCCCCGCCAGATTCTCGAAGTAATCGCTATCCTTGAAGAACGGGCTGAGGAATACCAGACAGCCATCCTGGGAACAGGCCGCGAGCGCATCCATGTTTCGGCTCCAGCACGCCTTGAGGACGCCGCCTTTGACGGAGACGAAGTATCCGTAACGGTGACCTTTCCCGAGCAGCTTCAGGGGGCGGTCCTGGTCAGTAATGTGACGCGGCCCGATGGGGTGACATTGGACGGCGACCCGCTTGATGAACGGACCGACCTTGAGATCTCCGGCCATGCCGGATGGAGGTATGCGCCGGAATTGGCAGGACTGACCGTGTACATACCCCACGACCAACCTGCAACTGTCCAAATCCACGGCGTTGAGTTTTATGCGGTCGAACGCCTACCGCTGCCAACCGACCGGATTGACTTCAGCTTCGAAGAAAGCTTCGACGGCTGGTTACCGGCAAACCACATCGAGAACATGGCATTGGCAAACGGGTACATGCAAGCCGACATTACGGGGGGCGACCCGTATATGATCCGATCTAACCTGGAGGTCGATGGCGACGCCGTATCATCCATCTTTGTCCGCATGCGTCTGACCGACGGCATGACCGGTCAGTTCTACTGGACGACCCAAGCCTCGCCAAGCTTCGATGAAAGCAAAGTCGTCGAGTTCCATGTGGTGACCGATGGCGCCTGGCATGACTACATCATACCCGTCGGGGATCATCCGCACTGGAGGGGCCAGGAGATCACAAGCATCCGACTGGACCCGGGGAATGGAGCTCCGCGGGCCGAAGTTGGCATCGATGTGATTCGTGCTCAGGAGTAGGGCACAAAAATGCTCCGTGACATCAAGCGCGATGTCACGGAGCGGCACATATAAGGCGGAAGCCTATGCGGGCGATGTGATCTCCTGGGCAAAGGTCCGCGCCCGCTTCTGAATGTCCGGCCCCAAGGCTCGGGGGGCGGTGCAATGGCCGATCAACAGTTTTCCCGCCGGTACCGCATGGGTGTATTCCACGAACCGGTCGAAGGTCTCGGCGATGAGATCCATATTGCCCTCCTCCGGTCCGGCCGCAGTCGAGACCAGGGCGAAGCGCTTGTTCTGGAGTAGAAAAACAGGCGCTTCAAGGTCAAAGACTTTACACATGCAGATCAGCCGATCGATGAGTGTCTTCATCTGGGCCGTGAAACTCCAGCAGAAAAGGGGAGAGGCGAGGATGATCATCTCGGCTGCAAGCATCTGGTCATATATGGCGTGTCCATCGTCGTTGATGGCGCAGCCGGGTCGGTCGTATACTTCCTGACAGGATAAATCCTCGAGACAGGGCCGCAACTCGAGTTCACAGAGTTCCACATGCTCGACCGTATGCCCCGCCTGGTTCAGTTCGTCTTCGACCCAAGCCAATACCGACGCCGTATTGCCTGCGTGGCGGGGACTTCCTTGAATACTGAGGATGCGCATAGAGTTCTCCATAACATGTTTGTGTCAACAAGAAGCCCCCCGCGAGGACTCAACAGGGGGCTTTGGTACATCAGTTAATCGGGTTATTTCGCCAATGTTTTGATCTTGGCGAGAATGTCTTCGGGGGCCAATCCTTGGAAACCGACTTGTTCGGAAGTACCGCCGTGGCCGGGTTTGGTGACGCTCATGTAGGCGTATTTGGGGGTAAGGCCCCGTTCGAGGAGCCATGTCCCGTATCGCGTACCCATGCCCGTGTTCTGGTTCTGCGCCTCGACGATCAGGGCGAACGGAGCTTCGCCCACGGTGGCCATCATGGCCTCATCCACCACGTTGAGCGTCGGTTTGTTGATCAACCCTACGTCGAGTCCTTCTTTTCGTGCCTTTTCGACGGCGTCCAACGCGCGGTACAGCATCTCACCGTAAGAGATAACATATCCTGCCGAACCTTTGCGGATGATCTCGTCTTTGCCCGGCGTGAAGGAATAGCCCTCCTCATAGAATCTCGAGCCGTCTTCCTTACAAATATAGGGAACTTTGGAACGAGTTGTGAAGATAAACCGAATCCCTTCGTCATTCCAGATGGTCTCGACCAACGCCTTCAACTGCAGGGCGTCGGCGGCGAAATACATGCGGGTCTTGTCTCCCTCTGGTATGCCCGAATGGGCCAAGAAGATATTGGTACCAAAGTGGCATGTGTTGTCGGCCATGTCATCTACGCCTGCGTGCGAGAAGTGGCAAATCACATTGGTCTCGTTGAGCCGCGCCATGGTGATCTCTGACACGACCATCTCGAGAAACGCGGAGAAGGTGCTGAAGATGCCTTGCTTTCCTTCTTCAAATCCGAAGCCGGCTGCCGCAGAGAAGTTGCCCCGTTCCTGGACGCCGCCGTTGACAAATACCTCGGGATGGGCCGTGCGAATGCCTTTCAGGCCTGTGGACCCCTCGAGGTCTGAATCGACGACCAATACCTTGGCTTTCCGTTCTTCATCGCTCATCCGGTCGAGAATCTCATTGACTATATTGCCAAATTCGGTGCGGTTGCTTCCCTGTTCCTCGCTCGAGCCCAAATAGACGGTCTTCTTCTTCTCAGCATTGATGCTGTTCAGGTAATCAATGGCGTCTGTTAAGCCTCGGTTGGAAAGATATTGTAAAGCGTTGTCCTTGCCGATGACATCGTGACCGGCGTGGTTGCCTTCGATTCCCGGAACGCCCGGGGCCATGGGACGCTGATTGACCAATGCCACCGGCCCTGGCGTGGTGAACGCTTTCTGCATGCGCATATACATTCCATCAAAATCTTCACCGTCAGCTGCATCAACGGTTAGACCGTGGCCCTCGAGGGTCTTTGCCACGTCGAAGCCGGGAAGATAGTCGCTAGGATGGCCTGAGATGGTTACGTTATTGTCATCAACAGCGATTTTGACATTCAGCTGTTTGGCCACAGCAAAACGGGCGGCTTCGGCGTCATTGCCTTCCTGTTGCGAACCGTCAGAACCTAACATGAAGACCGCCATATCGGGATGGGCCAGTGCCACGCCATTAACGAAAGGCCACATGTGACCAAGCCGTCCGGAACTGAACTTGATGCCGAGTTCCGGATCCAATTCGGGGTGTCCATAGAGCCCCTCTTCAAATTCGCGGTAGTGGTAAAGCTTCTCCCACGGCATCTCACCGTTGAACGCTGCCATGGCGTATTGGAGCGCTACACGATGGCCGCCCTCGTCAAAATAGACCGGATAGACCTTACCGCCCCGCATGAACGCATCGGCGATAAGGGTTTCAGGGACCACGCTGTACGCGCCGCCCGTATGCCCGCCGAGGCCTTTAATGCCGGCAATGGCCGTGTAGAAGATGATGGTGTCGCGAACAACTTGGATATTCGTTAGTAGTTGCTCCCGTTGTTCGGGCGTAAGCGGCCCTTGCTGCGGGTCAATCGAGACCGGCTTGTACTGACTCACATCAATCGGAAAATTCATCTGTAATACCCCCTAGCGTGGATCTACCGGGTTGTTGGTTACTGTGAACACATGGCCGAGACTGCGGCCCATGGGCATAGAGCAACCCTAGTATATCAAAACCTATGCGGGAATGTCGCGTTCACCCCACTTGATTTTAGACCAACGCACTCTATGCAAAGGACGACTTGGCATGGGTCCGCACCACGCCCAAGACGTGACCTTGGCCTGTGTTGGTATTCAGCATATATACCATATCGGATGGTTGATTTTTACAGAAGATGGCAGGATTGGCCTAGGGGTTGCATTTAGAACTGAAAATATGTCCTAATAGAGGTGCGCGTGCATGACGCGCAGTTTGGCGAAGGCACAATGTCGTCGCTAGTTTTTAGGCCAACGAAAGGAGGATGTACAGAATGAAGAAGACTCTTGCGATGTTGGTCATGGCTGTGATGGTCATGGCGGCGGGAACGATGGTTGGATGTGGTCCTACCGAGCCGGATGTGACCATTGATGATCCGATGGAAGAGCCTCCGGGACCAATGGACGTCCCTGAACCAGAGCAGCCAGAGATGCCGGAGGATATGCCTGAGATGCCTCAGATGCCTGAGCCTCAGATTGATCCTCCGCAAATGCCTGAAGGTGACGTGGGATCATAACGATTCCAGCCAGGCACCTCTGAATCCTCACAAAGCTTTCAATCGCTCGGCAGGCTGCTGCCGGGCGATTGTTATGTCTATTCATCCGGGTACATGTCGGGTCGTAAACCGATGTTCACCATGCTGCATGCCTGAACCACATTGAGCCCCTTTTCCTTGGCTTGCGCCACGAGTTCGTCGTCCTCGGTTACGGGGTTTAGAAACACTTCCTCAGGGTTTACCGCCGCGATATCGTCCAGGAGCTTCTTGCCGATCTGAGGCGGCACATACAACGAGACCCGATCGATCCGCTCGGGAACCTCTTGAAGGGTTGAATAGCATGGGAGGCCCTCAATCGTCGTTTCCGTAGGGTGAATGGGATACACGGTCCATCCCCCATCGCGAAAGGCTCGTACCGCTTTGTTTCCATACTTCCGCCGATCCTGTGAAGCGCCTACAATGGCTACTGTTTTACTCATATAGGACTCCTTTCGCCGAATCCGTAACATTGGATTCCAGGCTGCCATCGTGATACATTGTATTCTATCAAGGGTGGCGTTCGGTTTTGGCATCCATCGAGGAATCGCATGAAACATATTACCTGTGTTACCCGGCGGCCTGTACTGGCGCAGGGGAGAATTAACGTCTTCGAGGCAATCGTACTCTTTATCTTGCAAGCTTTTTTCAGCGACTGGGATAACTTTCAACCGGTGAGCCAAAATCTCCGCAAATTTTATCAGAAAACGCCCTGAAAATAAGAGCATTCTTGGTTGATTACTCCGTAATCTCGGAAAGGCATGCATAATAAGTTGACATTGTCGCATAAATCAGAGTATCATGTAACTAGGTTGGCAACGGGATGTCATCGGTGAACATCGCGTAACCATATCGAGGGGGTGCCGCGGCATATGAAAAACATACGCTCGACGGTTGTACGCCGAGGGGGTAGGGCAGCCATATCTCGGGTTGCTCAGGGCTTTACGCTAGTTGAAATCGTTACAGCATTGGCAGTCATCAGCGTGGCGACGTTTATCTTGCTGAGCCTTTTCACGGCTAGCTATTCCCTGGTCTTGGATGATCGTCAGGTCCGAATCGCCCTGTCGTTGGCGGAAGAACGCTTGACGGATATCACCACCAATCCAACGCTTTACGAGTGGCCTGCTTTTGACTCTGACGACTTTGGTCCTGTGATGCCCCGTAATCCGGCGTTGGCTCCCGAAACCTTTGAAGCGCCTTCGGCATTGCCGCCCGAACCCAAGGCGGGACGTCGTGAGAGCGCATTGTTCTCCGAGTTTTCATGGGAAGCCCATGCCCGGGTTCCCGAACCGGACGCTGACCATATCGAGGTGGTCGTGGCGGTGCAATGGGACGTTCGAGGGCGTGCCCGGCGCTTTACCGTAACGTCCGCAACCCCCCGAACCCGTGTGGGAGATTCTCGATGAAGCGCCCACAGCAAAACCGTGGCTTCAGTCTAATGGAGCTTATCCTCTCGATCGGCATTTTAGGGGTGGTTTCGACGCTGGGGATTAGCATCCTTACGCAAGTCTATAGCCTCTGGGGCGAGACGAGCGTGCAGGCGCGGCTCAACGAAAACGCCGAGCAAGCATTCAACACGCTCCGGACCGATCTGGCCGAGGTTTTGCCTTCCTATTTGGCTACCCGACCTTTGCGAGGGGTAAGCACCCTTCTTCACGATGATGATGAGCGATATTGGGGCATTACCTTCCATGACGACCGGGTGATTTTCCCGGCCTTTGTGCCCCAGAGCAATGCGGAAGGTACTTCGCCCACCCCGGCATTGGTCATGTACCACGTGGATCGGATGTCCGGAGCATTGGTTCGTACTACCGGCAACCTTGATGCGGAGTTTCCCGAAGGGGCGCGAAGCGCCGAGGCCGAAGGGGTGCTTCATTTTCTTATTGAGTATATGGATGCCGAGGAAGGGCGTGGCATCTGGGAAACCAGTTGGACAGACGAAAAACATCCTGCTGCCCTCCGAGTCACCTTGGTCTTACAGGATCCCGACAGGCCCCTTGAACAAGTGGCCCGCAAGGCCGTGATCCCGGTACACGTGCGGTGAAGGGGAGAGCAGCAATGGCGCAACGATCAATGAGGCAGGGGAATCGCCAGGGGGTGGCCCTGTTGACCGCCCTCGGCTTACTTCTCATCTTTACTGCCCTGGGCACGGCTTATCTGCGTTTTGCCACCCTCCGCGCCGAGGAAAGTCGGCATGTGGTGGCCCAGACCCGAAGCAAGGAAGCGGCTGCCGCCGGTATTCGCGCGGTAATCGGGGCTATTGAGGCCGCCGCAGCAGAGAAAACCCTCGGGGAGCTTCCCGAGCAGATGGCCTTCACCTTCCCTTTGTACGCCATAGCAGAAGCCGGTGTTATCGAAGACGGGCGGTATAGGGCTTCTGTTACCGTTCAAATCGAGGAGGAGTCCTCCAAGCTTAACATCAACCATGCCCCCAGCAGCGTTTTGCAGCAGGTCTTGGATATCGATGGCGAAACCGCCCGTACATTGCGGGCCGATCTGCCTGCGGCCGGTGGTGAAAGGTGGTTTTTGGCCGTGGAGGATCTAGTGGCTCATGATGCTCTGAGCGAGAGTAAGCGACGGGAAATCAATGCGGATCTATTAACCGTGAGCACGGTGTCGAATCCGGCCGACCCCCGAGCTTTCCTCAACATCAACACGGTGCATCCAGCACTACTTGGGGCCGTGTTGGATGTACCTCGAGATCAAGCGGAAGAGATTGCGGAGGCCCGGCCGTTTCGAAGTCTCGCTGAATTGGCCGATGTGGCCGAAAAAAACCCGAGCACCTTCAACTATCGGCCCGACCCAGAAACGCCAGACAGGCTGCCACGGGAACTTGTATTGCAGCCGACGGCATTCCGGTTGACGGCAACAGCCGTACTGGAATGGGACGATGGCCGCGAGACCGATCGACGCCAAGTCGAGTCCGTCGTAGCACTCGAGGATCGTTCAGTCGCGGTTTTCACCTATTGGAGCGAAGCATACTCTTAATTTGGTTGCCGTTGAAGCGCGTTGTCTTCGGCGAGCAAGGGATACTACCAGCACGTTAACGGAGGATTCGAGGTTATGGCCAGCAACTCCGACAAGTCTACCGGAGGCGAAACCGGCTCCAAACGGACTCGGTCTGCGCCACGCAAGAAGCGTAGCGCCAAGAATATCGAAAATATTGAAGAGATGACCAGTGAGGATATCGTCATTCGGCAATCACAGCCGTCTGCGTGGAGTCGGTCATTGTTGTTCAGCATCCGCGAACGCGACATCGTCGTTTTTTTGCGGCAACTCATCATGCTACTGCAGGCAGGAACTCCCATCCTGAAATCGCTCAAAACTCTTGCTGCGCGTAGTGAGCGGGGGAGCGTTCGCGAACTTATAAATGATATTGCGCAGTTCGTCGAAATGGGCAATCCGCTTTGGCAGGCTTTCGAGCGGCATCCTCATCATTTCGACTCCGTTTTCGTGAACCTGATTAAGGCAAGCGAAGCGAGCGGTACCTTGGTTACCGTACTCGATCGGGTCGCCACATACCGTGAACGACGACAGGCGTTTCGCAAACGTGTGCAAAGCGCGTTGGTCTATCCCATTGTGGTCGTGGTGGCCTGCGTTGCAGTGATCGTCCTTATCGGGAGATTCGTCATGCCTGAATTTCAGAGGATTTTCGAGGCTCTCGATGCGCCAGTACCGGCCTTTACCGAGCACTTCATCGCCACGGTCAACACCATCACCTCGTGGTCCTTTGTTCTGGTTGTTGCGGTGGTGATTATTGCCCTTGGCGTAATCTATTCACTGCTGGTCCGCAACCCCGTTTATCGGTTGCGAGTGGACCGCATCAAACTTGCCATCCCCTTTGTTGGAAAAAATATCCTGCGCAAACGCGCAGTAGTGGAGATGACCCGCTCCTTCTCGTTGCTATTGGGGAGTGGATTATCCATGATGGTGACCCTCGACTTGACCCGTTATAGCATCGGCAATCGCGCCGTCGGGCAAGTCTTACAGGATGTTCGCGATGCTGTTGAACGGGGAGAGGGCATCGAAAAACCCCTACGCGATGCCCGAAAGATCATCCCGCCCGTCGTGACCGATATGCTGGTGACGGGCGAGGACTCGGGCCAAATGGACAAAATCTCCGGGCAAATAGCCGAAGCCTACGAAGAAGAAGTGAACATCGATATCAACACCTTGGCGGAGTTGGTTCCACCCGTACTCGCCCTCATTATGGGTATATTTGTACTAACGGTCGCCCTGGCTGTGTTTGTGCCGTTGCTACAGGTTCTCGAACAGCTTCAGGCAGCTACTTAATCCCGTTTCAACAATTTCTGCGGCGAGACGCCTAGATGACGTCTCGCCGTTTTTACCAGGTCCTCTCTGGTGTGCTGTTCTGTCTATCTGACACAGAGTGGACTGCGCGCCCTGCTCCCTACTTGGACCTAAGCGTTTTGCAATCAAGTGCGACGTCCACCACTCGAGCATGGTAGTGAATGACGAAGCGACCGACCATCAACCGTAAACGGCTTGCGCGGACCACCGCGATCGTCGTGGTCATTCTGCTGATCATTGAGTTCCTCGATGAATGCACGGACGGGGTTCGACAGGCGGCATGGCCCCTCATACGCGATGAATTCTCACTAAGCTATTTGCAGGTCGGCGCGCTGCTAAGCATACCCGCCATTTTGTCCAATGTAATCGAGCCGTTCCTTGGCGTATTGGGTGATGTGTGGCGGCGAAAAGCGCTCATCCTGGGCGGCGGGATGATGTTTGTCGCGGCCTTGCTTGGCGTATCCCTAGCCAATGGATTTTGGATGCTCCTGATCGCCTATATCGTGTTTTATCCGGCATCCGGCGCTTTTGTAACCCTTTCTCAAGCAACCCTTATGGACATGGCCCCCAAGCGGCGTGTTGATAATATGGCCAAATGGACCTTTGCCGGTTCCATGGGCGTTGTGGCCGGTCCGCTGCTACTCAGCATGACGGTCGTACTGGGCGGAGTGTGGCGGGCGGCGTTTGCCGCATTGGCCGTGGGCGCCGCCATTCTGACGTGCCTACTCCTTCCCTTTTCGTTGAGGCATCCAATCCGCATAGGGGAGACATCATCATTTCGAAGGGCTTTCCTCGAAGCTATTACGGCCCTGCGCCGCCGGGAAGTCCTTCGCTGGTTGATTCTCCTGCAAGCATCGGATCTGCTCTTGGATGTGCTCGCCGGGTTCATCGCTCTGTATCTGGTAGATCAGCGGGGCCTAACACCGTCGCAGGGCGCTTTGATCATCGCCGCGGCCAGCGCTACCAGTATGATAGGCGACCTAATCGTCATTCCGGTATTGCGCCGGGTTCCCCCTCTGGCCTATGTCCGCGTCACCGCCGTTTTGGCTTGCCTGGCTTTTGCCGGGCTCCTCGTGGCTACCGAGTTGTGGGTCACCGTAGGTTGTCTGCTCGCAGTGCAGTTGCTGAACTCGGGCTGGTATGCCGTGCTTCAGGCCCGTCTCTACGATACCATGCCCGGCCGTAGCGGCAGTGTTATGGCTGTCGGAGCTGTGTTCGGATTTTTAGGTGGGACTATTCCTTTTGTGATCGGATTAAGCGCCGATTACTTCGGCATTCAGTTCGCTATGGCAATGCTTTTAGTAGGCCCTGTATTTCTTGTGCTGTTCACTCCGCGTCAGGCAGCGTAATCCTCAGACCTGATCCGTGCGTTTTTATTAGTAATGGATACTATCCATGCTCCATATCGTTGGACATCGGCATGATGCGCTCGGTATAATCTCAACGCGCATAAACTGAGGTTGATCTATGAAACATGTGTTTATCTGGGGATTTGCTACCCTCACTATTCTTTCCGTTGGTGCTTGGTGGGCGCAACCCGAGCCCGTCGATCAACGGGCTGAACAACTGGCCTTCTTCCTCGAATATGCCGATCATGATCAATCCGGTACCGTCAGCCCCAC